>NZ_JCAQOZ010000013.1:0-63495 GCF_059567945.1 Paraburkholderia sp. BGA-UO-ETr-F12
GGTACGCCAGCTTCAAGACCATGCGCACCGTGCTGTTCCTCATCGCCGGAAAGCTCGACTTCTCAGCACTCAATCCGCATGCGTCGTGAGCCGCATTACCCACTCCATTTTTGAAAGAGCCCCAAAAATGCATTACTTGGCGCTATTATCAACGCTTTGCACAGCAGCCTTCGCAGCGTGCGAATGTATCGATTTCTGTCTGAACAAAGTCAGCGGGTACGACGTATAAGGTTAAAGGCCGTGTGCCTGTTTGCGTTCGTCTTAATGACATTCTGCTAAGCGGTGTTGTATATGCTAACGATTTCGATGGCAGATGAAATGCGCTGTTTCAAACCATCGCTGCGGTGTCGATTTGCAGTCGCGGCGGCGCGCCTGAATTCGTTGGGCAGCCGCGGCTTTTCCGGTTTTTTGACGCTGCTGATAAATGCCGCTATTTGCGCTAGCCTTTTGTCGTCAGCGCCCGTCGCGGCGGCCGGCAACGTTTTGCGTGTGCTGGCATGGCCGGGTTATGCCGACGCCGACGTCGTCAAGACTTTCGAAACACGCTACAACGCGAAGGTTGAAGTCACGTGGGTGGATTCCGACGAGGCGCTGTGGGCGCAGATGCATGCCCAGGATACGCCGCCGTTCGACGTGCTCGCGGCCAACACCGCCGAAATCGAGCGCTATACCCGCGCGAATCTGCTGGCGCCGCTCGATCTGACCAGTCTGCCCAATACGAAGAAACAGTTGGCGCGGTTTCAGGCGCGCTCATCGATTGAAGGGCTGACCTCAGCGGGCCAGGTGTACGCGATTCCATTCACGTATTCGTCGATGGGGCTGATCTATGACCGTAAGCAGTTCGCCGTTGCGCCGCGCTCGATGCGGGAATTGTGGAACCCGCGTTACCGCGGCAAGGTGCTGGACTTCAATAGCGCGCAGCATAATTTCTCGTTCACCGCGCTGGCGCTCGGATATCCCCATCCGTTCCAGCTCGATGCCACGCAGATGCGCGTGATTGCCCGCAAGCTCGTCGATCTGCGCCGCAACCTGCTGACCTATTACACGGTGCCGGAAGAAGCGACCGCGTACTTCGTCCAGCATAAAGTTGCCTTGATGTTCGGTAACTATGGCACCCAGCAGGTTGAATCGTTGCGCCGCGCCGGTGCCGACGTGGGCTACGTGATCCCCGACGAAGGGGCGCTCGCCTGGCTCGACTGCTGGGCGATGACGCGTTCGGCCAGGGATCGCGAGCTCGCGCTTGCCTGGATCAACTATATGATCGAACCGGACGTCAGTGCATTGCTCACGCAACGTCAGGGGCTCGCCAACACGTTGACGGCGCCAGCGGAAGGCAACGACCAGGCGCACATCGTCTGGATCGGTCCCGTGGAAGATATTCAGCGGCGCGAAGAACTATGGACCCGAATCGTGTCCGGTGACAGGTCGGAGCGCTTTTGATGATACGTCCCGGCTTGACGTTCAAGTTATCGATTCTGCTCGCGTGCATTGGCGTGCTCGCATCCGGCGCAACCGGTTATTACACGTATCGTGCCAATCGTACGATGCTGGTGAACGAAGCCGAACAGAGCCTGCTGACATCCACCGAGCTGCTGGGCCAGCGCTTTTCCATGGCGATCGACGACGTCGGCGCGGACGCGCTGGTCCTCGCGAGCCTGCCGTTTTCCGCGGAAGTCGTGCGCACGGACAACGGCATGGGTGCGAATGCGCCGCGCGAGCAGTTGGCGAAGGTGTATGCCAGCTTCATGGTTCACCATCCCGAGTATCTGCAAATCCGGTTGATTACCCGCAAGCACTATGGACTCGAACTGATCCGCTTCGACCGCGATGGGGACGGCCTCGTGCGGGTCGAGGGCGACAGCTTGCAGGAGAAAGGCCAGTTCGCGTACGTGTTCGATACGCTGGCGTTCTCGCCTGGGCGCATTTACACCTCGCCGATCCTGGTGAATCACGAGTACGGTACGCATGCCGCCGAGGGCAAGCCCACACTGCGGCTCGGCACGCCGGTGGCGGACGCGAGTGGGGCGGTGGTGGGCGTGGTCATTATCGATATCGATCTGGCCCGCCTGCTCAACCGTTTGCAGAGCGATTTGCCGAGTGATTACCAGGTCTATCTTGCCAACGAATGGGGCGACTTCCTGGTTCATCCGGATGTATCGAAAACGTTCGGTTTCGATCGGGGGCGCCGCGTGCTGATGCAGGATAGCTTCTCCGCCACCAAGCCGCTCTTCGATCAGACAGAAAGCGAAGTTCTGCTGAACGGTCTGGTGCGGCCGCGGCAGGCGACCGGTCAGGTGCTGGCTTTCGTGCGCAGGCCGTTCGGCGACTCCGAGGGCAACCGCTTTATCGTGATCGGTCTCGGCAAGCCGCTTGATAACGTACTGTCCGGCGCGACCCAACTGGGTAATAGAATCATTCGCATGGTGTTGATCTTCAGCGTGTTGGCGCTGTTCCTGGCAATTCTGTTTGCGCGTGCCCTGACCAAGCCTCTGCACATTCTCGCGCACGCCGCAACGCATCTGTTCGCCGAGCACGCAATGGAAACACTGCCGCTCAAACGGACCGACGAGATCGGCATACTGGCGCGCTGCTTCGACCGTCTACGCCGGGAAATCAAGTCGCAAATGGACGCGTTGCATGCCAAGCAACGCGAGCTCGTGCATCTCGCCACGCACGATGGTTTGACAGGCCTGCCGAACCGCATGTTGTTCATGCAGAAACTCGAGACCGCTATCGAAGAGGCCACGCGGCGTGAGGAAGGGATCGCAGTCTTGTTTGTCGACCTCGACCGCTTCAAGCAGATCAACGACCAGTTCGGCCATTCGATTGGGGACAAGGTATTGGCTGCGGTGGCTCGCCGGCTGAAGCAGGTGCTGTGCTCGGCGGATGTGGCCGCGCGTCTGGGCGGTGACGAGTTCATCGTGTTGGTCGAGGGGCCGCGTTCCGCCGAGGCCGCACCGGGGATCGCCTCGCGGATCATGGACGCGTTGAATGAGGAATTGGTGATCGACGGACAAAGGATGACGGTGGGCGCGAGCATCGGCATTAGTCAGTTTCCGGACGACAGCGCCACGGTCGAGGAGTTGCTGCTCAACGCCGACGCGGCGATGTATGCGGCCAAATCCGGTGGACGGTGCGGGTATCTGCGCTATCAGGACGTGCTCGATGCACGCAAGCTGGAACAGGCGCGCGAAGGGGCAACGGAAGGCCGTGAGGCGGAGCCGACGGCCTGAAGCGCCGCTTGGTTGCCGGTAATGCGGAGCGCCGACGAGCCGCGAGGGTCATTGCGAGGCGAACCCGCGCCGCATCGAAAGAGGCCGCGCCCGCCGATGCCGGCCCAGGACCATAGGGCGCCACCGATGCCGGTTGTGCGGCTCGCCGTGTCCGACGCTTCACATGCTTATCTCGACGCCGTGCAACGGCAGATCGAGCAGGCGCTGCTCTAGTAATTTTGCCGGCGCTGCGCCGCCCCCAATTTTTGTCGCGGCGTAGATGGTCAAGTACGGCAATACCTGGCGCGCCATCGGCCCGTATCACTGGGAAACGCCGAAGCAGCGCGATGCGTACGCCCGTAGCATCCAGCGAGTGCTGGTCGACTGGGGGCAACTGCCGTCCGCCCGTCAGCCGCTCATAGCGAGCCGCTGATTGTTGGCCGTTAGCTAGTCGTTAGCTAGCCGTTAGTCACGAAACCGCAGCGTCGAGTGGTTATCATGAGGCCTCGGACGGCCTCGATTTCACACGCGAAGCAGCGCTCGCCTTGCTTCGCGCGCGGAAGACCGGGCCTTGCCGCACTTGCCGGGGCCCTCGTTGATCAGATCTCATACGCGTAAAGCAGCAGTGCTGGTGGCGCTGGCCGGTATCGGCCTCGCCGTCGGCGCGCCATTCGCTCTCAATTCGCATGCGGCCTTCGCGGGGCTGGGCGGCGTTCCTCTCTATGTGTTTCTCGCGCTTGCCGCGAGCGCTGCGCTAAGCGGCCTCGCCAAGGCCGGCAAACTGCAACTGATACAAACCGCGCTCGGATTGCGCGTGAGTTTCCTGCGCACGGTCGGCATCACCTTGCTGGCCGATTTCGCGTTTCTGGTTTCGCCGTTGGGCGCGGCAGGCTATGGCGTCAATATCGGCTTGCTGCAGCGCGCCGGGGCGTCGTGGTCGCTGGCGACGACGGTGGTCAGCGCGGATCAGGCGCTCGATCTCGCGTTCTTCGCAACCGCGGTGCCGGTCTCCTTGCTGTTCGCGTTCGGACCACTGATGCAATTGATGCCGCATGCGAGCGCGCCGCTCGTGCTGGGGGTTCTCGCAGGCGGTGCGTGTCTCGCGGGCGTCTGCTGGCTGTACCGTCAGCGCGTGGCGACAACGTTGGATGCCACGGGCCGGCGGGTCCGGTGGCTGCACGAGCGCCGGGCGAGGGTGTCGCGCTTTTGCCGCAGCGTTGGCCGGCAATGGCGAGAGCTGGTGGGCGGCCCCAAGTGGCGGCTTGCCGCGCTACTGGTGTTGACTACCCAGCAGTGGCTGCTTCGCTATGGTGCGCTGTGGTTTATTTTGCGCGAGCTTGGCTACCGTCTGCCCTTGGGCTTTGTTCTGGCCGTGCAGGCGGTTGCGCTGCATGCCGCGCTGTGGACCGGCGTGCCCGCAGGCGGCGGCACCGGCGATATTGCGCTTGCCGCCGCGTTCGCCAACTGGGTGCCGCGAGCGAGCATCGCCACGGCACTGGTACTGTGGCGCTTCGCGACGCTCTACTGTCCGTTGATGCTCGGCGCGGCGAGTTTCGCTGCGCTCGCGACGAGAGGGCGCAGCGCATTGCCGGCGGCAACGGAATGAGACGTCGCGATCCGGCGCTGGGAAGGTGAGCGTTTCAGTGCGGACTAGTCGGGCACTTTTTTCATCCGTGCCGCAAAACTCGCCCGTGGATGATCATCGATACGCAGGCAGAGTAACTGGAAGGTCTGCGAAATCAGCGCGAGCGGATACACAGCCTTGAAGAGGTCCGCGATCATGCGCCACTCCGCGCGGAGGCCTTTCCAATAGCCGAGCTTCTCGGTTTTACGGGCCTGTGTGACCCGCGGCCAATGCGTGACCGCGATCGGCAGGCGGCGTTCGATGATGCGGCGGTTCATGAACACTTCGACCCCGAAACGTGGCATGCCGTGAACCTCCCGCAGGACTTCGCTCAGCAGCGTTTTTCTGACGACCCGCTCGCCGGAAACAAAATCGAGGCCGATCGCGCGAAATGCCAGCAGGCTGTTCTGGCGCAGGCTCAGACTGACTTGCGCCTTGCCTTGTAAAACGGGAAGGGCGAGCGCGCTGATGCACTCGGCCGTTAGGCCTTTCAGATCGGCGTCGAGCAGCATGAGCCACTCGCCTGTCGCCGCGGCGATTCCGCTTGCCATCGCAGCGCTTTTACCGCGGTTTTCCCCGCCTCGAATCAGCCTCACGGACGGAAAGCGTTCGACTATTTCAGCGGTGCCGTCGGTCGAACCGTCGTCCACCACGATGATCTCGCCGAGCAACGGGTGAGCCCAGGCTATGGCGAGCACCGCGCCGATGCGGGGCGCTTCGTTGTAGGCGCAGATGACGCAAGACATGCGCGGAGAATGCCTGTTTGGAGCGAGATCTGTCATGGAAGCGGGTTAGGTGAATCCATAGTGGACGGGCAATGGTGCGCTGCAGCACAATACAGAATTTTCAGCTATAGTCGGGATACGGCTTATGCCCAGAGAGGTCCAGAATGTACGACGCCGAAATCGCCGCCACCCTCCTGAATCGTTGGGCCACACGTTCATCCACAACTGACTTCGATACCTACCTCGAGCTGTTGCGTGAGGGCAATCTCAGTTTCACCTACCAATCCGGTCACGTGCGCGAAGCCGGTGTTGAAGAGGGTAGCGCCTTCCATATCGAATCCCTCGTTTTCGACGACGGCTCACGCACCCTGCGCGTCGAAGCCCCTGACCGCACGCCCCGCTGGACGCGCTGGGCAGCGGTCGAACCGCTGCTGCCCGTATCCAGCGAGGCCTGAACCCGCTCGTCAAACGATCCGTGCTCCGGCGCGATAGGTTGCGCGCGGCACCGGCAGGGCGTCGAGCATCGTGACCCGCACGAAGTCCGCACGTAAACCCGCTTCGATCGCCCCGCGGTCATGCAAGCCCGCTGTGCGGGCCGGTTCGGCAGAGACCGTCGCCATGGCGCGCGGCAGTGTCCAGCCGGCCTTGCTGACGAGTTCGAACACCGCCGTCATCAGACTGGAAGGCACGTAATCCGAGGACAGAATATCAAGCAGGTCGGCCTTCGCCAGTTCGAGCGCTGACACGTTGCCGGAATGCGAGCCGCCACGCACGATATTCGGCGCCCCCATGATGGTCGAAATGCCGTGCTCGCGTGCTGTCTCGGCTGCGATACGGGTGGTCGGAAATTCGGCCAGCACGATACCTTCGGCTTTGGCCTGCTCAACGTGTTCGATCAGCGTGTCGTCATGGCTGGCCACCGGAATGCCGAGCCGGTTGCAGCGCGCGACGATCTCGCGCCGGTGCGTATCGGCATAACGTTCCTGTTCGATGGTCAGTTCGGCCAGCGCGGTCGCCACGTGTTCGTCGGTCAGCTTGCCATTACGTTCCTGAAAGCGGCGCCATTGCTCGCGGTCATGCCATTGACGCTGGCCCGGCGTGTGATCCATCACCGAGGCGAGCCGCAGCAACGGATGCCCGCACAGCGAGTCGAACACCTCGACCACGTCGGCGGTGGCGATCTCGCAGCGCAGATGCAGAAAGTGCTCGGCGCGCAGCAGCTTGCGCTCCGAGAAGCGCGTGAGGGACTCGGCGCATTGGGTTTGCAGATCGCGGCCGCGCAGCCCGACGTTGGAGCGCGAACCGATCGCGAGGGCGTCGAACACCGTGGTGATGCCGGCTGCCGCCACTTGCGCGTCGTGGATCACGAAGGCGGCGTCGGTATTCCATTGCACGCCCGGGCGCGGCGCCAGATGCTTTTCCAGATTGTCCGTATGCAGTTCGATCAGGCCCGGCAACAGATAATCGCCGTCCCAATCTTCCGCTTCGCGCGCCGAGGTCGTGCCACGCTCGACGTCGCGAATCACGCCGTCTTCGATGCGTATCACACCGGTAAATACTTCGTCTCGCGTCACGATGCGCGCGTTCCTGATCAACATCGACTTGCTCCGTAGTCAGTCTTGAGTATTGCACCGCAGTGCTTCGACTCAGTGTTCAGCTCAGTGGTTCAGCTTGTTTGGTTCAGCCTGGCGGCTAAGTGTAGTGCCGCTTCGTGTCAATTAGTGCCGTAGCGGCGGCTGGAGCTCGAGACGGCGCGTAGCGACCTTGTTGCGGGTATCTTCGTCATGAAAGATGCCGACAATCGCCGCGCCGCGCTCGCGTGCCTCGACGATCAGATCGGCGACCACGTCGCGGTTCTCCGCGTCGAGCGAGGCCGTGGGCTCGTCGAGCAGCAACACCGGATGGCCGGCGATCAGGCCTCGGGCAATGTTCACGCGCTGCTGTTCGCCGCCGGAGAAGGTCGCGGGTGCGAGCGTCCATAAACGCCTGGGTACGTTCAACCTCGCCAGCAGGGTCGCGGCGCGCTCGTCGGCTTCAGCTTGCGCCACCCCGCGCGACAGCAGCGGTTCAGCGACCAGCGTGAGCGTCGGCACGCGCGGAATCACGCGCAGAAACTGACTGACGTAACCCACTACGCCGCGGCGCAGCCGCAGCACGTCGTGCGGCTCGGCGCCGGTAATCGAGACCGGCTGCCCGTGATCCGCCGCTGCGTCGCGAATCGCAATGGAGCCCGTACTGGCCAGATAATTGCCGTACAGGCAGCGCAGCAGCGTACTCTTGCCCGCGCCTGAGGGCCCGACCAGCACGACACACTCGCCGCGCTCGACCTCGAGCGACACCCCTGCGAGCGCTTCGATCTGCACGCCGCCCTGGCCATGCAGCGTGAACGTCTTGCCGATACCGACCGCGCGCAGCATCAGCGCGTTGTTCTCGCTGAACGCGCGTTCGGGGGCTTGCGATTGCTTGCTTGTTTCAATGGATTGCATTGTGAGCCTCAAACCGGCAGGACCGAGGAAACCAGCGTTTGCGTGTACGGATGCTGCGGATCGTCGAGCACCTGGTCCGTTAGACCCGCCTCGACCACCTCACCGCCTTGCATCACCATCAGGCGATGCGCAAGCAGGCGCGCCACGCCGATATCGTGCGTCACGATCAGCACCGACAGATGCAGCGTGGAGGTCAGCGTACGCAGCAGATCGAGCAGGCGCGCCTGGACCGAAACGTCGAGGCCGGCGGTCGGCTCGTCCATGAAGACGAGACGCGGACCGGTGACGAGATTGCGCGCGATCTGCAAGCGCTGCTGCATGCCGCCGGAAAACGCCGCCGGCAATTCGTCGATACGGGTGGCGTCGAGTTCGACGCGCTCCATCCAGCGCGTCGCCGTGTGACGGATATCGCCATAGTGGCGCGCACCGACGGCCATCAACGGCTCGCCGATATTCGCGCCGGCGGAGACGCCGCTGCGCAGGCCGTCGCGCGGATTCTGCTGCACGAAGCCCCACTCGGTGCGCATCAGCAGACGCCGGCGCGGTTCGGACAAGCCGCGCAGATCGAGCTTCTCGCCATGCGTGGCCGTGTAGTGAAGCGAGCCGCTATCGGCTTCGGTTTTCAGCGCGAGCGTATTGAGCAGGGTGGTCTTGCCCGAGCCGGATTCGCCGACGATGCATAACACTTCGCCCGGATACAGATCGAAGCTGACGTTCCTGCAGCCGTTACGGCCGCCAAATTGTTTGGTGAGCGAGCGGGCGCTCAACAGCGGCGTCATGCGGTTTCTCCTTTGCGCGCTTCGTACGAGGGCAACTCGAGGTCCTGATCGCCGCGGCGTTCATGGCAGTAGTCGCTATCCGAGCAAACGAACATGCGCTTGCCGGCGTCGTCGACGATCATTTCGTCGAGGAAGCTCTCCGTCGATCCGCACAGCGCGCACGCATGCTGCCACTTCTGCACTTCGAACGGATGATCGTCGAAGTCGAGACTGCGCACGGCGGTGTACGGCGGGATGGCGTAGATGCGCCGCTCGCGGCCGGCGCCGAACAATTGCAGCGCGGGGTTCATATGCATCTTCGGGTTGTCGAATTTCGGAATCGGCGAGGGTGAGCTCAGATAGCGGTGGTTGACCATCACCGGGTAGTCATACGTGGTGGCAATGCTGCCGTGATGCACGATATCCTCGTACAGCTTCACGCTGATCAAGCCGTAATCGGCCAACGCATGCAGCTTCTTGCATTCGGCGACGCGCGGCTCCAGCCGATATAACGGTTCGGGCATCGGCACCTGATAGACCAGAATCTGCCGGTCGGTGAGCGGTGCTTCGGGAATCCGGTGACGGGTCTGGACGATCGTCGCTTCGGTTGTGCGGCGCGTGGTCGCCACGCCCGTGGTGCGTGCGAAGAAGCGGCGGATGTTCACGGCGTTGGTGGTTTCGTCGGAGCCCTGATCGATAACCTTCAGCGTATCGTTCTTGCCGATGATCGCCGCGGTGACCTGAATGCCGCCCGTGCCCCAGCCGTACGGCAAGGGCATTTCCCGCGAGCCGAACGGCACCTGGTAGCCCGGCACGGCAACCGCCTTGAGCAACGCGCGGCGCAGCATGCGCTTGGTCTGCTCGTCGAGGTAGGCGAAGTTGTAGCCGTCCGCGGCGCTGTCGTACGAAGCGGTGGTGAGGGAGGTATCTGGCGCGTTCATGCGGCTTGCTCCTGCTGATCCTTGCCTTGCTCGTTATCCTGACTTTTATCCTCCGCGCCATGTTTTGCGCGCAGACGCCGGACGAGTTCGAGTTCGGACTGGAAGTCGACGTAGTGAGGCAGTTTCAGATGCTGAACGAAGCCGGATGCTTCGACGTTATCGCTGTGCGAAAGCATGAACTCGATGTCCTGCGTCGGCGAGGCGAGCGTCTCACCGAGTTCTTCGGCGCGCAACGCGCGATCCACCAATGCCATTGCCATCGCTTTGCGTTCCGAGTGTCCGAACGCAAGGCCATAACCTTGCGTGAAGGTGGGCGGCACCGCGCCGCTGCCGGCGAACTGGTTGATCATCTGGCATTCGGTGACCTCGATATCGCCGATCTCGACCGTCTCACCCAACTCGTCGAGTTCCATTTCGACAGCGATCGTGCCGAAGCGGATCTCACCGGCAAACGGATGCGAGTGCGCGTAGCCGCGTTGCGTGGCGTAGCCCATGGCGAGCAGGAAACCTTCGTCGCCGCGTGCGAGATTCTGCAGGCGCGTGGAGCGGTTTGCGGGAAAGGCGAGCGGTTCGCGCGACAGATCGCCGGGTTCGGGCGCGTCCGGCGTGGGGCGTTCCTGCTCGATCAGGCCTTCCTTGTCGAGCAGCGTGACCACGCGCGGCATGGCTTCGGCCGCGCACGGAGTGGTCTGTGGGGAAGCGCGCGTTGCATCGGTTCCGGCATCGCCTTCGGCGAGCAACGCGAAATCCAGCAGACGTTGCGTGTAATCGTAAGTCGCGCCGAGCACCTGACCGCCGGGCACGTCCTTGAAGGTTGCGGAAATACGGCGCGCCACCTGCATGGCTTCCGTGTCGATCGCTTGCGTGTAGCCGAAACGCGGCAACGTGGTGCGATACGCCCGCAGCAGAAAGATCGCCTCGACCAGGTCGCCCGCGGCCTGTTTGATCGCGAGCGCGGCGAGTTCTTCGTCGTAGACCGAGCCTTCGGTCATCACCCGCGCGACGGCAAGACGCAATTGCTCGCGAATCTGTGCGACGCTGAGTTCGGCCAGCCGCGTATCGCCGCGACGCGCCTCGTCGAGCAGACGCCACGACGCTTCGATCGCGCGTTCTCCACCCTTGACGGCAACGTACATTAGTTCACCTTCGCTTCAGTTGTGCGCGGCAGGCCGATCAGCGTGCTGCCGCAGACGAGATAACAATCGATGCCGCACGGAAAGAGCGGCGCGAGGGCGGCGCGTTCACGCCAGAAATGCGCCGGCAAACCGGCCGGTGCGATCGTTGCGGTGTGCTCGATGCCGGGGCCGCTCAGCTCGACCGGCGCGCCGCCCGTCAGCGCATCGACGCGGATCAGCAGGGTCACCGACTGCTCAGGCGATTCCGCTGCGCCGAGAGGAAAACTTTCCAGCGCCGGCATTGCGCTTGCGTCGTGAACATAGGCAAAAGCGGCTAGCCCGGGTTCGTCGACGATTGGCGCGCCGGTGTGAAACCGCAATGCCGACGCCAGCGCCGCGTCGGTTTGTGCAAGCCATACAGGCGTGGCGTAGTCGCACAGCGTCAGCAGCGCGGCGAATGCGGCGAGCGCGGCCGGCGTCTCCCGCACTTCCGGCAAACCCTTTTGGACGACGCCCACCGTGCCGGGACGCGACAGCGCGTCGAGCAGGATGCGGAATACCGCCTGGGTATCGTGAACCGGATCGGCGAAGCCGGGCGTCAGTGTGGCCAATGAAGTCGGCAATGCGTTCTGCGAGTTTTCCATCAGTCGCCTCTGACCATGGTGAAGAATTCGACGCGTGTCGCCGCGACATCTTCGCGGCGCTTTGCGCGTTCGGCGGCCTGCTGTGCGGCAAACGGCTCGATCAATTGCCGATGCAAAGCTGCGTGATGCTCGGGCATTTGCAGCAGCGCATCCGCTAACGCAGCCAGTTCAGCGCGGCGGCGGTCGCGGCCCAGGTGGCAGGCAACGCCCACCGCCGCGCCTGCCTCACCCGTGGCGCGCAAGCGCAACGTGGCGCGCGTGACGGTGGCTTCGCCGAGATTGAACGGGTCGCCGCTGCCGCCGACGCGGCCGCGCACCATCGCGAGGCCGATTTCGGGTGGCCGCAGCCAGTCATAAGCGGGGGGCGGGACGCCTTGCAGCGCGCGATTCAGTGCGGCTTCGAGATCGGCGCGGGGCGTGCGGGCCAGTACCGCCATCCATGCGCGCCGCATGGCGGAGGAAGGCGAGGCGAGAGTGGCACTCATCGAATTTCCTGTTGATCCAGCGAGTGGACATTTGAGCATCTATTCGTCTAAACGTCTAGACGTTTAAGCGTATGCTTGCACAGCCCTGTAGCGCATACGCTGCGATTCATATTTCCATCACGGCTTGCGCACTACAATGCATGGCATGACGAATATTTGAACTCAAGGGAATGACAGCACCATGACATCGAACGACAACGCGACGCCGGGCACGCTGCTCGAACGCGGCGCGGGCGTTGCCGTCTGGCGGCAGATCGAGCAGATTCTGGCGGCCGAAATCGCCGCAAGCGGCTTTGGCGAAGAAGGCCGTTTGCCGAGCGAGGGCGAACTGGCCAAACGCTTCGACGTGAACCGGCACACCGTGCGCCGCGCCATGCTCGGCCTCGCGGCATTGGGCCTCGTCAGCGTCGAGCAGGGCCGCGGCACGTTCGTGCAGCCCGGCGCGATCGACTATACGATTGGCCGGCGTACGCGGTTTACAGAAAACTTGCGGCAACAGAATCATGCGGCGGCGGGCACGATGTTGTCGGCCGCGCGCGTGAAGGCCGAGCCGAACGTCGCGAAGGCGCTGAGCCTGCGGGCTGGCGCATCGGTCTACCGGATCGAGTCGTTGCATGAATCGGATGGCGTGCCGCTCACCTTCGCGCGCAACTGGTACCCGGCCGCGCGTTTTCCGGATTTGCCGGAGGTGCTGGAGCGCACCGGCGGCGTGACGAAGTCGATGGCGGAATTCGGCGTGACCGACTATCTGCGCAAGTGGAGCCGTATCGGCAGTGTGTTGCCTGAGCCGGAAGTGGCGCGGCGTTTGAATATCAACCGGCAGCAGCCGGTGTTGTGGGTCGAGAACGTCGACGTCGATCTGGGGGGCACGCCGGTCAAATATGGCTTTACGCATTTTGCGGCGGACCGTGTGCAGTTGCTGGTGGAGCACGACCTGTGAGCGGCGCGGTGTGGGGCGCCGAGGCGCGTTTTGCCGTGTATTACGCACCTTCGCGCGAGTCGGCGTGGTGGCAGGCGGGATCGGCGTGGCTCGCGCGCGACGCGGAAAGCGGCGAACCATGCATCTCGCCGCAACCGGAAGGGTTGGCGCGTCCGCTGGCCGATCTCACCGAAGCGCCGCGTCGTTATGGCTGGCACGGTACGCTGGTTGCGCCGTTTCATCTTGCAGAAGGCGTGACCCAGCAGAATCTGCTCGACGCAGCGCGCGAATGGGCCGGCGCTCAAAGCCGATTTGCTCTGCCTGTCGAAGCCGCGACGCTTGGCGATTTCGTCGCGCTACGTCCCGCCGATCCGGACGGCGAAGCGAATATGCGCCGGCTTGCGTCGAGCGCGCTGCAAACGCTCGACGCACTGCGCGCGAGGCCGTCCGCCAGCGCGCTCGCTCGCCGTCTCGCCGCGCCGCTGAGCGAACGGCAGCGTGCATTGCTGATCGAATGGGGCTATCCGTACGTCTTCGACGAATTCCGTTTTCACATGACACTATCGAGTTCGCTCGCCGATGCGGCTGAGCGCGCGACGCTGGTTGCATGGTGGCAGGCGCGGACAGCCGTGCTCGGGCCGCTCGCAATCGATCACGCAGCGCTCTTTGTCGAACCCGCGCCCGGCGAGCCGTTCGTTTTGTGGCAGCGTGTGCCGTTCCAGACCCGTGAGGCGAGATAACCATGGCAGGTCGTTTGATCTATGTAATGGGACCGTCCGGCGCGGGCAAGGATTCGTTGCTGAATTTTGCGCGCAGCCGCCTGATGGGCGAGCCGATTCTATTTGCGCATCGCTACATCACGCGGCCTAGCGGCAACGGTGAAGCGCATGTCGCGTTGAGCGTCGAAGAGTTCGCGGCGCGCTCGGTACTCGGTCTGTTCGCGCTCGAATGGTCGAGCCATTCGCTGCGCTACGGCATCGGCATCGAAGTCGATGCATGGCTTGCGCGTGGTTGCACGGTCGTCGTCAATGGCTCGCGTCAGCATTTGCAGCATACGCTGGCGCGCTATCCGTACGCGGAAGTCGTACATGTGAACGCAGCGCCCCATATTCTCGAGGCGCGGCTCGGCGCGCGGGCGCGGGAATCGGCGGAACAGGTCGCGTCGCGACTCGCACGCCGGGCGCCGTTTTCGCTGCCGGCGGGAATCCGGTGCACGACGATCGATAACTCCGGGGCGCTGGAAGACGCGGGGCACGCGCTGATTGCTTTTTTGCAGGCGCAAACAGAGGTTGGCGATATTCGCGATGTGACCAACGTTCTCAACGCCCGATAAGCGGAGGCTACCCGGCGGCAGCCATCCGCTCCCGGGTTGCGTCCTGCAGGCACGACACGAACTGCCGCACCGCCGGTGTGGGCAGCAGATCACGCCGCGAGATGATGCTGAGATCGTAGTTCGGCAGCGCTTCTTCGATCTGCGCGACGCGGATACCGAGCGGCGCGACCATTTGCGCGAGCGGCCGCGTAAAGCAGCCGATCACATCCGTTTGCGATACCAGCCCGAGCGTCACCGCGAATGACGACGGCGCCCGCACCAGTCGCTTCGGCACGGGCAAGCCGTGTGCGTTGAACATCGTCATCATCACGCTATGCGGAAAGTGATCCGCGCCCACCGTCACGATCCACTCCGCGTCGAGCAGTTCATGGAGGCGCGTGACGTTCGCGAGCGGATGCCCGGCGCGCATCGCGATCACGAATTGGGTCGAGTAGAGCGGCGCCTGTACCAGATCGCTGTCGAGCGCCTGCACGTGATGAATCGCCGCGATATCGAGCGAGCCGTTACGCAATTGCGCGACGGCATCCGGGATCGTGACCTCTTCCAGATGCAGACTGACCAGCGGCATGGCGCGGCGAAACTTCGACACCGCATGCGGCAACGCGGTCAGCGCGATCGACGGCATCGTGCCCACGCTCACCTTGCCGGCCAGTTCCCCCTTCACCTGCTCGACCGCTTCGACGGCGCGGCGCATATCGCCCAGCAACTGTTCGGCACGCGGCAACAGCGCAAGCCCGCAGGCGGTCAACTCGATGCCGCGCACACTGCGCATCATCAACTCGGCATTCAGCGCGCTCTCCAGTTCGCGGATCGTATGCGTGACGGCCGGCTGCGTCACGCCGAGTTCGCGCGCGGCGGCGCGCAGGCTGCGATGATGGGCGGCGGCGACGAACGCTTGCAGTTGTTGCAGTTTCATGCGGGTAATCCCGTATATAAAGCTTGTTAATCAGGGTGAAAAAAACAGCATCTTATTCGAACAAAACGGCATGGCTATAGTGCTTGCCTGCTTGCCGCGTGATGCGGCTTGAATTCCCATGGAGCGATAGATGAGCGAAGCCGCGCGTTTTACTGAAGTGTCCGATCTGGTGCCTGCCGCCGAAAGCCTGCGCGAGATCCGCCATCACATTCATCACCACCCGGAACTGGCCTACGAGGAAGTGCAAACCGCCGCACTGGTGGCCGAGAAACTCGAGCAGTGGGGCTGGCAGGTCACGCGCGGTGTCGGCCAAACCGGGGTGGTGGGCACACTGAAACTGGGCACGGGCACGCGCAGTATCGGCATTCGCGCCGACATGGACGCGCTGCCGATCATCGAACAGACCGGTCTGCCGTATGCGAGCGGCACGCACGGCAAGATGCACGCGTGCGGCCACGACGGCCACACGACCATGCTGCTCGGCGCCGCCCAGCACCTTGCCGCTACCCGCAATTTCTCGGGCACCGTGCATCTGTATTTCCAGCCGGCCGAGGAAAGCGGTATCGACAGCGGTGCGATGAAGATGATCAACGACGGCCTGTTCGAGCGCTTCCCATGCGACGCCGTGTTCGGCCTGCACAATCATCCGGGCGAGGAGCCGGGCGTGATGCTGTTTCGCAAGGGGCCGTTCATGTCGGCGGGCGACAAGGCGATCATCACGATCGAGGGCGTGGGCGGTCATGCCGCGCGTCCGCACCTGACGGTCGATCCGGTGGTGGTGGCGGCGAGCGTCGTGATGGCCTTGCAGACGATCGTCGCGCGTAACGTCGACCCGTCGCAGCCAGCGGTGGTGACGGTCGGTTCGATGCATGCGGGCACCGCGAACAACGTGATTTCCAGCAGCGCGAAGCTGGAATTGAGCGTGCGTTCCTTCAGCCCTGAAGTACGGTCCTTGCTGAAAAAGCGCATTACCGAACTCGCCGAGAGCCAGGCGGCGAGCTATGGCGGCAAGGCGGTGGTGGAGTACATCGAAGGCTATCCGGTGGTGATCAATTCGGATGCCGAAACGGATTTCGCGGTACAGGTGGCGCGCGAACTGGTTGGCGACGACAAGGTGGTCGAGCAGACCGACATCCTGATGGGTAGCGAGGACTTCGCCTTCATGCTGCAAAAGCGGCCCGGTACGTTCCTGCGGATCGGCAACGGCGCGGGCGAAGACGGTTGCATGGTGCACAACCCGCATTACGACTTCAACGATCGCAATCTGCCGGTTGGTGCGGCGTTCTGGGCGCGGCTGGTGGAGCGGTATCTGGGGCGATGAGGGGGTTGGGGCGCCGCTGAAGCATTCCCGGCGCTTATAACAAGCCGGTCAGCGGGCATGGAGTTCGCACCGCCGGACACACAAGCATAACAACGAGGAAGACCTGTGATGAACACTGCAACGGATCGAAGCCGCGCTATGGACACCACCCGAAGCACCAGTCGCGGCGCGATCGCCGCGGCGGTGATCGGCAACTGGCTCGAGTTTTTCGACTTCACCGTGTACGGCTTTTTTGCCGTGATCATCGGCAAGCTGTTTTTCCCGTCAGCGGATCCCACGACTTCGCTGCTGTTATCCGTGGCGACGTTCGCGGCGGGTTTCATCACACGGCCGCTCGGCAGCGTGATGCTCGGCGTCTATGCGGACCGCAAAGGCCGCAAGGCGGCGCTCAATCTGACCATCATGCTGATGGCGGCCAGCACCGGGGCGATCGCGATTGCGCCGACCTATGCACAGATCGGTCTCGCCGCGCCGCTGCTGATCGTGCTGGCGCGTCTCGTGCAAGGCTTCTCACAGGGCGGCGAGTTCGGCGCGGCAACGTCGACTTTGCTGGAGCAGGGCGGCGGGACCCGGCGCGGTTTTCGCGCCAGCTGGCAACTGGCGACGCAAGGCGGCGCGGCGCTGATGGGGTCGGGCATCGCGGCGGCGCTGTCGGGCGCTTTGCCGAAAGACTCGCTGGAAAGCTGGGGCTGGCGCATTCCGTTTCTGATCGGCGTGCTGATCGCGCCGGTCGGCATCTACCTGCGCCGCCGTCTCGCGGACGATCCGGTCGGCGCGCACGGCCACGCCATCGAGCGCGGCGTGCTACACGAACTCTTCACGGCGCATCTGCGGCCGTTATTGCTGATTACGCTCACGGTCATGGGCGGCACGGTCTCGACCTACATTCTGACCTTCTACATGCCGACCTATGCGATCCACACGCTCGGCCTGCCGATGTCGCTGTCGATGCTGGTCGGCGTCGCGTCGGGGCTCGTCATGCTCATTACGTGTCCGTTATTCGGCATGCTGTCCGATCGTATCGGCAGCCGTAAGCGGCCGATTCTATTCGGGCGCGGCGTGCTGGTGCTGCTGCTGTTTCCGTCCTTCATGCTGATCAACCGCTTCCCGCAGTTGCCCGTCATCATGTCGGCGACCGCGCTGATGCTGCTGTTCTACTCGATGGGATCGGCGTCGGAATTTGCCCTGATGTGCGAGTCGTTCCCGCGGCGTGTGCGCGCCACCGGCATTTCGATCGCGTATGCGCTGAGCGTGTGCGTATTTGGCGGTACCGCGCAGTTGGTTGCGACGTGGCTGATCAAACTGACCGGCAGCAAGCTGGCGCCGTCCGCTTATGTAGCCGGGTGTGTGATCGTGTCGTTGATTGCGGTGTCGATGCTGAAAGAGACAGCGGATAAACCGATCGATTGATCGCGCGGCCCCTCCGTGGGGCTTCCGCCAGGATCGGCGCGCGCGAGAGAAACGCGGCCTGATCACAACGCCTGCGTGCAATCAAATCAGCCGCGCCGCGCCACCATCTCCGAGACGGTCTGCGCGGCCTCCTGCAACGGCTCCAGAAACGCCTTCACCATCTGTTTGGCCGAATTACGCTGAGCGTTGCCGCTGATATTCATCGCCGCGATCACGCGCCCCTGGCGGTTGCGAATCGGCGCGGACAACGAAATCAGACCGCCCTCCAGTTCCTGATCGACGATCGCCCAACCCTGGCGGCGCACCTGCGCGATCAGCTTTTTCAACTCTTCCTTGTCGGTCACCGTGCGTGGCGTGTGCGCGTAAAGCGGCGCCGAACTCAGGGTCGCGTCGAGCGTTTCGTCGTCGAGCGCGGACAGCAGCACGCGGCCCATCGACGTGCAATACGCCGGCAAGCGGCTGCCGATCGACAGGTTGATGGTCATGATCTTGTGAGTCGGCACGCGCAGCACGTAGACGATCTCCGTGCGATCGAGCACCGCTGCCGAGCAGCTCTCGTGAACCTGCGCCGAGAGGTTTTCCATCACCGGCTCGGCGAGATTCCAGAACGGCATCGAGGTCAGATACGCGAAACCCAGGTCGAGAATCTTCGGCGTGAGGCGGAACAGGCGGCCTTCGGCCTCCACATAGCCGAGCGTCTGCAACGTCAGCAGGATGCGGCGTGCGCCGGCGCGTGTCAGGCCGGTGGCCGCGGCAACGTCGGTGAGCGTCTGTTCGGGGCGGCTGGCATTGAATGCGCGGATCACCGAGAGGCCTCGCGCGAACGACTGCACATACGAGTCGCCCGGTTTGTCCGAGGCCGGTTCGGCGTTGTCAGGAACGGCGGAAGACGGCGGCAGGGCTTTGCTCATGGACCTTGAAAGATGCGTTCGAAGAAGGGCGCACGGCACTCGCGTGGCTCGGCCGGCGCGATGCGGTGCAAAGGCGTGACGATAACTTAAGCCTTCTGATTCGCCAAACAAAAAACTGGCCTGGCTCGCCGACAGTATAGGTCGCGGCAAGGCAGCGGTTTCTTGCTCCCGGCGCCTCATTTATTTCCCCTCCATACGCCGATCGGCGACCTAATTTCACCTTGCATGTGTATGTGCCACCGACAACCCCTCGCAAGAAAAGAGCGACTCCACCGCCGTGCGAGAAGCGCAGGCTGATCCGACAGCCTCGTCGCCGTACGTTCAGTCGTTCGAAAAAGCGATGACCGTACCCTTTCGACGGCAGCAAGCGGCAATTGTCGACACGTTCGGCACCTTCACCTGCGGTGAACGGGCCGATGCGAGATGCACGCCGGCCGACGCCAGCCCACATCAGTGGAATCCCTTAGCGACGTTATTCGAATGGTAGCGTTACCATGCATACCACCAAGAAGCTTCGCCGGATTCCAATCCTTGAAGCGCGATGGTATCGCTACCATGGAGATGTCCGTGTCATCGACCCGCAAAACCCCTGAGCAGCTTCGCAGCTACCGCTGGTACGGCGTGAACGACCTGCGTTCGTTCGGCCACCGTTCACGCACCGCGCAGATGGGTTATCACCCGTCGGATTACATGGGCAAGCCGGTAATCGCGGTCGTCAACACATGGAGCGAGATCAACTCGTGCCACACGCACTTCAAGCAGCGTGTCGAGGAAGTGAAGCGCGGCATCTGGCAGACCGGCGGTTTTCCGGTCGAGATGCCGGTAATGACGCTCGCCGAGCCGTTCCAGAAACCGACCACGATGCTGTACCGCAACTTCCTCGCGATGGAAACCGAGGAGTTGCTGAAGTCCTATCCGTTCGACGGTTGCGTGCTGATGGGCGGTTGCGACAAGACCACGCCCGGTTTGCTGATGGGCGCGATCAGCATGAATCTGCCGTCCATCTATCTGCCGGCGGGGCCGATGCTGCGAGGCAACTGGAACGGCCGCACGCTGGGCAGCGGCTCGGACACGTGGAAATACTGGGCCGAATTGCGCGCCGGCAAGATCACCGAAGAAGAGTGGAAAGGGATCGAAAGCGGCATCGCGCGCTCGCCGGGCCATTGCATGACGATGGGCACCGCGTCGACGATGACCAGCGCCACCGAAGCGCTCGGCCTGACGCTGGCCGGCTTCTCGTCGATTCCCGCGGTCGATTCGCGGCATGCGCAGTTCGCCTCGCTGACAGGGCAGCGCATCGTCGAGATGGTGTGGACCGATCAGAAACCGTCCGACATCCTGACCGCGAAGTCGTTCGACAACGCGGTGACCACCGTGCTGGCCATGTCCGGCTCGACGAACGCAATCGTGCACCTCGTTGCCGTGGCGCGTCGCGCCGGCGTCGATCTGACGACGGCCCGCTTTGACGAACTGGCGCGCATTACGCCCGTGCTCGCCAATCTGCGTCCCGCAGGCCAGTATCTGATGGAAGACTTTTTCTACGCCGGCGGCCTGCGCGCGTTGCTGGTCGAGTTGGGCGACCTGATCGACGGCACGCAGATGACGGTCGATGGCACGACGCTCGGCGAGAACATTGCGGGTGCGGAAATTTTCAATGACGACGTGATTCGCAAACGTAGCAATCCGCTCGTTGCCAGCGACGGCCTCGCGGTGCTGACCGGCAATCTGGCGCCGGACGGCGCGGTGATCAAACCGGCGGCGATGGAAGCGCATCTGCAGAAACATCGTGGTCCTGCGGTGGTTTTCAAGGACTACGCCGACATGGCGGCGCGCATCGATTCGGAGGACCTGGTCGTCACAGCCGATTCAGTGATCGTGCTGCAGCATGCGGGTCCTATAGGTGCGCCGGGCATGCCTGAGTGGGGCCAGTTGCCGATTCCGCAAAAGCTGTTGAAAGAGGGCGTGCGCGACATGGTGCGCATTTCCGATGCGCGCATGAGCGGCACCAGTTATGGCGCGTGCGTGCTGCACGTGGCACCCGAGTCGTTCGTGGGCGGTCCACTCGCGCTCGTCAGGGACGGCGACATGATCGAGCTGGACGTGCCGGCGCGGCGTTTGCACGTCGAAGTGAGCGATGCGGAACTCGCGGCGCGCAAGGCCGCATGGCAACCGCCCAAGCGGCCGTTCGAGCGCGGATTCGGCGTGATGCATCAACTGCACGTGACGCAGGCCAACAAGGGCTGCGACTTCGACTTCCTTGAAGAGCCCGTGAACCCGGGCGCGCCGCAAAGTCAGGCACAGGCCGCGCCGTTTGAGCCAGGCGCGCCGGCTGCGACGCGCACCGAACCCGAGATCCACTAACTCGATCGAGACTTCTCATGACCACACCCGACATCGCCATCAGCGAGGCCACGCTCGAACAGCTACGGCACGTCAGCACGGCCACGCTGACCACGCAGCTTTTCAAGCGCGGCTTGCGCAACGCATTCCTGCAAGGCGTCGCGCCACTCGTCAAACCGGCGCCCGGCGCGCCCAACGTGGTCGGCCCGGCGTTCACGCTGCGCAATATCCCGGCTCGCGAGGATATCGACCACGTTGGCGTGTTTCAGGACCCGGATCATCCGCAGCGCAAAGCCGTTGAAACGGCACCGCCTGGTAGTGTGCTGGTGCAGGACTGCCGCGGCGAGCGCGCGGTCGCGTCGGTGGGGTCGATTCTCGCGCTGCGTCTGGCGAAGCGCGGCGTCGCCGGCATGGTGTCGGATGGCCCGGTGCGCGACAGTGGCACGATCGCGGAACTGGGCTTGCCGATCTGGTGTGCCGGCGCGAGTGCGCCGCTAAATCTGGCGAGGCATCATGCGGTCGATATGAATGTGCCGATCGCTTGCGGCGGCGTGCCGGTGTATCCCGGCGATATCGTGGTGGCTGATGTGGACGGCGTGGTCATCGTGCCGCGCGAAATGACAACTGAAATCGCCCGTGACGCCACCGAGCAGGAGCAACTTGAAGCGTTCATCACGCAGCGCATCGAAGATGGCCGGCCGCTGCGCGGCACGTATCCGCCGAACGAGGAAACACTGGCTGCTTACGCGCAATGGCGCGCACAAAAACAATAACGCGCTGACGCTGGTTCGAGCCGTCAAATAGCCATTGCTCGCGCGAACGGCGCGAGCGCAGGAGACATAGTGAATATCACGACACCGGCGATCGACGAATCGCGTCTGATCAATCGCCTGGCACTCCGTTTGATGCCGCTGCTCGGCGTGCTCTATCTCGTAGCCTATATCGACCGCTCCAATATCAGCTTTGCCAAGCTGCAGATGCTCGGCAGTCTCGGACTGTCCGAGGTCGCGTACGGGCTCGGGGCGTCGCTGTTTTTTATCGGCTATCTGTTGTTCGAAGTGCCGAGCAATTTGTTGCTGCACAAGTACGGCGCGCCTCGCTGGATGGCGCGCATCATGTTCACGTGGGGCGTCGTCACGATACTTCTCGCGTTTACGCAGAACGCAACCATGTTTTACGTGCTGCGTTTCCTGCTCGGTGCGTCTGAAGCGGGTTTGTACCCGGGCGTGATTTACTACCTGACGTTATGGTTTCCGTCGCGGCATCGCGTGCGCATGCTCGGCTATTTCACCGTCGGCAGCAGTCTGGGCAACATGGTAGGCGCGCCGATCTGCGGCTGGCTGCTCGACAAGGGCGGCCTCGCGGGACTGCACGGCTGGCAGCTTGTGTTCATCGTGACGGGTCTGCCGTCGATTCTGCTGACCTTCATCGTACTGCGCCTGCTGCCGGCTTCGCCGAAACAGGCGGCGTTTCTTTCCGCCGACGAAAAACAATGGCTCACCGACACGCTCGACGGGGAACGCGCGCAGATGAAGGCACGCTACGCCGGTCATGCCTCGTTGCTGAGCGTGTTGACCGAACCGCGCGTGATCGGCATGGCGCTCTACTACATGATGCTGTCGATTTCCGTCTATGGCGTGAGCTACTGGCTGCCGACGCTGGTGAAAGGTTTCGGCGTCAGCAATACGACCAACGGCTTGCTGAACATCATTCCCTGGCTGATGGCGACCATCGTGCTGGCGTGGCTGCCGTCGAAGCTGCGCGGCGGCAATCGCGCCATCGTCGCGATGCTTGTGTCCGCGTTGCTTGGCGTCGCGTGTTTCCTGAGCGCCGTGTTTCTGCCCACCAACACCCTGCGGTTTGCCGCGCTCTGCTTCGGCGCGCCATGCATGTATTTGCTGATCCCGTGTTTCTGGACGCTGCCGCCGAAGTTCCTGTTCGGCGCGCGTGCCGCGGCGGGCATCGCGGCGATCAATTCGTTGGGCAATATCGGTGGCTTCATTGCGCAGAATCTGGTGCCGTGGGTGCGTCAAACCACTGGCAGCGTGAAGACGCCGATGCTGATTCCGGCGACCTGTCTGCTGGTGTTTGCCGTCGTCACGTTGTTTATCCTGCGTCGTAATCGAGGCGGCTCCATCGCGCAAAGCCATCTGCCCGTGACCGAGTAGAACTGCTTTGGGTCCTTCCGGTCCAGTACGCCCGGCACGTTGGAGCGTTTCGCTGCGGACGCTCTATCGCGGTCTACAATACGCGCGAACCATCATCTAGCCACCTAGCCACCGAGCCATGCCGAATCACAAGCCTCCCGCCGCTGCCAGCCCCGAGATGACCGAGGCGGCGGCGCCAGCGAAACGCTTGCGTGGCGGCGCCAAGGGTCTGCGCATCACGGATGTCGCCGCGCAAGCGGGCGTCGCGCCGATTACGGTGTCGCGCGTTTTCAATAGCCCCGAAACGGTCGCGCCCGAGACGCTCGAACGCGTGCGGCAGGTCGTGCAGAAGCTCGGCTATGTACCCAATCGCCTTGCGGGCGGGCTGTCGTCAGCACGTTCGCGGCTGATCGCGGCGATCGTGCCGACCATTTCCCATTCGCTGTTCTCCACCACGATCCAGGTGTTCAGCGAGACCATGTCGCGCGCGGGTTATCAGGTGTTGCTGGCCTTGAGCGGCTATAGCGATTCGAGCGAAGAGGCCTTGCTTGACGCGGTGCTGAGCCGGCGTCCGGAAGGTGTGTTGCTGACCGGTGTTGCCCATACGGATTCTTTGCGTGAACGCTTGCGCAATGTGGGCCTGCCGATCGTCGAAACCTGGGATATGACCGATACGCCGATCGACATGCTGGTCGGCTTTTCGCACTATCAGATCGGCGCCGCCGTGGCCGGGCACTTTCTGCAACGCAATGTGCGGACACCCGGCCTCGTGTCGGCGAACGACGAGCGCGCACGCGCTCGCCGCGACGGCTTTCGCGACCGGCTTGCACAGGCGGGCATTCACGACGTCGCCGAGGTGCTGGTGTCGCCGCCGAGTTCGGTGGCGCTCGGCAAAGCCGCATTGCCGACGCTGCTCGAACAGGCGCCGCAACTCGACGCGGTATTTTGCGGTTCCGATCTGCTGGCGCTTGGTGTGCTTGGCGCGAGCAAACAGCTCGGCTTGAGCGTGCCGTCGCAACTGTCGATCTGCGGTTTCGGCGACCTCGAATTCACCGCCGAAACCACGCCGCAACTCACCACCGTGCGTGTGGACGGTACCCGCATCGGACTCACCGCCGCGCGCTGCCTGCTTGATCGTCTGGGCGGCGAGAGCAACACCAGGGTGACCGACGTCGGTTTTCAGATCGTCGAGCGCGAAACGGCCTGATTCCGCTGCGCCAGGTGGCGGGCGAGACACCCGCGCGCCGGCCGCTTGGGCCATCGAGCCACTATCCATGACGGGCAGCGAACCGAGGGTTTGCATGGATGTCGCCAGGTTCGTAAATTTGTATGATGACCCGACAACATGATCTATCGGGACATCCCATGTTCGAGAAGATTCCTGTTCGCGCACTGAGCGATACCGTCGCGCAGCAGTTGCTCAGGCAAATCGACAAAGGCACTTTCGCGCGTGGCGGCAAGTTGCCGACCGAGGCGGTGCTGGCGCAGCAGTTCGGAGTGAGCCGCACGGTGATCCGTGAGGCGATTTCGCGGCTGAAGAACGAAGGCGTGGTCGAGCCACGCCAGGGCAGTGGCGTGTTCATCGCCGCGCACGGCGCGATCCGGCCGCTGCGCATCGACTATGCGGAAGCGGTTGAAGCAGGCTCGGTGCTGCAAATCCTCGCGCTGCGGCGGGCGATCGAGGCGGAGGTGGCGGCGGAAGCCGCTCTGCGCCGCAGCAACGCGGACCTGGTGTCGATCGATTCCGCTCTCGCGAAGATCGACGAAGCGGTGGCCGAAGGCGAGAACGGTGTCGCAGAAGATATCGCGTTCCACCGCGCGATCGCCGTCGCCACCGGCAATCCGTATTTCCTCAAGACGCTCGTCTTCCTGAACCAGTACCTCGAGGCCGGCACCGTGGTGACGCGGCGCAACGAGGCGCTGCGCGACGATTTCTCACGTCAGGTGCGTGAAGAGCACGCGGCTATCGTCGCGGCGATCCGGGCGGGCGATGCCGCGGCGGCGCGCAATGCGGCGAGCACCCATATGAACAATGCCGCGCGGCGGCTTGCGGAAGCAGGTATCTGTTGAACTGAGCTGAGGCGCCCCGGATTAGGTTCTTTCGGGGTGCATAGGGCTAACCAGATTAGAGGTCAAGCATGTCCAGAAACGTCGGCGTTATCGGTCTCGGAGCGATGGGTATGGGCGTCGCGCGCTCGCTGTTGCGCGCGGGCTTTCGGGTTCACGCGTGCGACCTGCGCAGCGAAATCCTGCAAGTGTTCGTTGCGGCAGGCGGTGTCGGCTGTGCGTCGCCGGCCGAGCTTGGCGCGCAATGCGAGGTGGTCGTCACGCTGGTCGTGAATGCCGCCCAAACCGAAGCGGTGCTGTTCGGCGCGCAAGGTGCGGTCGCCACGATGAAACCCGGCAGCGTGGTGATCGCGAGCGCGACAGTCGCACCGGACTTCGCGATCGCGCTCGGCAAGCGTATCGAAGCGGCTGGTTTGCAGATGCTCGACGCGCCGGTGTCCGGTGGCGCCGCACGCGCCGCATCCGGCGAAATGACGATGATGACGTCGGGCCCCGACACGGCCTATGCCGCATGCGAGGACGTGCTGGCCGCAATGGCCGCCAAGGTCTATCGGCTGGGTTCGGCGCACGGCGCGGGTTCGAAAGTGAAGATCATCAATCAGTTGCTGGCGGGTGTGCATATCGCCGCGGCCGCCGAGGCGATGGCGCTCGGTTTGCGCGAAGGGGTCGATCCCGATGCGCTGTACGAGGTCATCACGCATAGCGCGGGCAATTCGTGGATGTTCGAGAATCGCGTGCCGCATATTCTGAATGGCGATTACATGCCGCTCTCGGCAGTCGATATCTTCGTCAAGGATCTCGGTTTGGTGCTCGATACCGCGCGCGGCTCGAAGTTTCCTTTGCCTTTATCCGCGGCGGCGCATCAGATGTTCATGATGGCGTCGAGTGCAGGGTATGGTGGCGAAGACGATTCCGCGGTGATCAAGATTTTCCCCGGCATCGACTTGCCGGCGGCGAAGTAAGCGCGGAGTCCGCCATGACCACTTCGCCCCGACGCGCGCTGCTCGGCTGCATCGCCGACGATTTCACCGGCGCCACCGATCTCGCCAACATGCTGGTGCGCGGCGGCATGCGCACGGTGCAGAGCATCGGCGTGCCCGCGTCGAATGATGTCGTGGAAGCCGACGCGCTGGTCGTCGCGCTGAAATCGCGCACGATTGCCGCCACCGATGCCGTCGCCCAATCGCTCGCCGCACTGGACTGGCTGCGCGAGCAAGGGTGCCGCCAGTTCTTCTTCAAATACTGTTCGACCTTCGATTCGACCGACGCCGGCAATATCGGTCCGGTCACGGATGCGTTGCTCGATACGCTGTCCAGCGAGTCCGGCGCAACGGCTTTCACGATTGCCTGCCCGGCGTTTCCCGAGAATGGCCGCACGATTTATCGCGGCTATCTGTTTGTCGGCGATACATTGCTGAACGAGTCAGGGATGGAGAACCATCCGCTCACGCCGATGCGCGATGCGAATCTCGTGCGCGTGCTGCAAAGGCAAACCGGCTCGAAAGTCGGCCTCGTGCGTTACGACACCGTGGCTAAAGGCGTGTCGGCGATACGCGAATGTTTTGACGCATTGCGCAGCGACGGTGTGCGCATGGTGATCGCCGATGCGGTATCGGATGCCGATCTTCACGTACTCGGCGAGGCATGCGCCGACCTGACGCTGATCACGGGCGGCTCCGGTATAGCGCTAGGTCTGCCCGGCAACTTTCGTCGCGCCGGCCTGCTCGCCGAACGCGGCGATGCCGCGCAATTGCCGAGCGTCGAAGGATTTTCGGCGGTGCTGGCCGGCAGCGTCTCGAAAGCGACCAATGCGCAAGTGGCGGCCTGGCGCGAGAGACGGCCGGCGTTCCGCATCGATCCGCTTGCGGCGGCGCGCGGTGAAGCGGTGGTCGACCAGGCGCTGGCCTTCGCGCAGCCGTACCTGGATAAAGACGAACCTGTGCTGATCTACGCGACTGCCACGCCCGACGAAGTCAAAGCGGTGCAGCGTGAACTCGGAGTCAACGAAGCGGGGCACCTGGTGGAATCCACGTTGGCGTCGATCGCGCGTGGTTTGCGCGAGCGCGGCGTGCGCAAGTTCGTGGTGGCGGGCGGCGAAACCTCGGGTGCCGTGGTGCAGGCACTCGACGTGCGCACGTTGCGGATCGGCGCGCAGATCGATCCGGGTGTGCCGGCCACGGCAACGACGGATGCCGAGCCGCTCGCGCTCGCCTTGAAATCGGGCAACTTCGGCACAGTCGACTTTTTCGAAAAGGCGCTACGCCACCTCGACGGAGCTACGCCATGACCGGCACGCCCGCACTTCACACGACGAACGAAGCACGCGTGCGCGAAGAAATCTGCGTGACTGGTGCGAGTCTCTATCAACGCGGCTATACGGTGGGCAGCGCGGGGAACATTAGCGCGCGCCTTGACGACGGCTGGCTGATCACGCCGACGGATGCCTGTCTCGGCCGGCTCGATCCGGCCGATATCGCCAAGGTCGATTTTGACGGTAACGCGGTATCTGGCGGCAAACCGTCGAAAACGCTTGCGCTGCATCGGAGCATCTATGCACGCAACGATGAAACGCGCGGCATCGTCCATACGCATTCGACGCATCTGCTTGCCTTGACGCTCGCCGGCGTCTGGCACGACAACGATGTTCTGCCGCCGATCACCCCGTACTACGTGATGAAAGTGGGCCACGTCCCGCTGATCCGTTACCAACGACCCGGCGATCCGCAAGTGGCCGAGCAGATCGCCGCGCTCGCGGGCACGGTTCGCGCGGTCCTGCTCGAGCGGCTGGGTCCGGTGGTGTGGGAGCGCTCAGTGGCGCATGCATCGTATGCGCTTGAAGAGCTCGAAGAGACCGCGCGTCTCTGGCTGATGACCAACCCACGCCCCGCGCCGCTCGACGAGGCGGCGCTTGAAGAACTTCGGAAGGTGTTCGGCGCGCGCTGGTAGATGCCAATTGGGGCAATCCCGGCGCTCACGTCCATTGAATGCTTCCGCACCGATCCAAACCGTTACCAGGGAGTTTCCGCCATGCCTCGCTTCGCCGCCAACCTGACCATGATGTACAACGAGCACGCGTTTCTCGACCGTTTCGCCGCTGCGGCGAAAGACGGCTTCAAGGCCGTGGAGTTTCTGTTTCCCTATGATTTTCGTGCCGGCGACATCAAGGCGCGGCTCGAGTCGAACGGTCTGAATCAGGCGCTCTTCAATGCGCCGCCCGGCGATTGGGCGGCAGGCGAACGCGGCATTGCATCGCTGCCGGGCCGCGAAGACGAATTTCGCCGCAGCATCGAAACCGCGCTCGATTACACGCGTGTGCTCGGCAATCGCAAGCTGCATGTGATGGCCGGTTTGATCGGCGCGGATCAACCGCGCGCGCGGCATCGCGAGGTGTATCTGAAGAATCTCGCCTATGCCGCCAAGGCCGCGCAGGGGGACGGCATCACCGTCGTGATCGAGCCGATCAATACGCGCGATATGCCCGGTTTCTTTCTGAACCGTCAGGACGACGCGCAAGTAATTTGCGCTGAAGTGGGCGCGCCGAATCTCAAGGTGCAGTTCGACTGTTACCACTGCCAGATCGTCGAAGGCGACCTTGCCGTGAAGCTCAAACGCGATATGGGAGGCATTGGCCATATTCAGATTGCGGGCGTGCCGGAACGCCACGAGCCCGATACAGGCGAACTGAATTATCCGTATCTGTTCGATCTGATCGACACGTTGGGCTATGACGGCTACATCGGTTGCGAATACCGGCCGCGGGCCGGCACATCGGCGGGACTCGGCTGGCTCGCGCCATATCTGAACGTCGCGCGTTGATAAGAACTGAGGACGGAGCCCATCATGAAAGTACTGATTACCGGCGGTGCTGGTTTTCTTGGCCAGCGTCTCGCGCGTGAACTGTTGACGCGCGGCGTCGTGAAAGACGAGCGCGGCCGGCCACAAGCGATTACCGAACTGGTGCTGCTCGACGTGGTGCACGGAAGCGATTTCGGCGACCGCCGCGTGCGTTCGGAAGTGGGCGATATCGCCGAGCGCGGCGTGCTCGATCGCGTGATCGATAACAGTACCGCGGCAATTTTCCATCTTGCGGCGATCGTCAGCGGACAGGCCGAGGCGGATTTCGATCTCGGCATGCGTATCAATCTGGACGCGTCGCGCTTGCTGCTGGAAACCTGCCGGCAGCGCGGGCACACGCCACGGGTGGTGTTCACGAGTTCGGTGGCCGTGTATGGCGGCGATCTGCCCGAGGTCGTGCAGAACGATACCGCACTGAATCCGCAATCGTCGTACGGCGCGCAGAAGGCGATCGCGGAGTTGTTGCTCAACGATTACACGCGGCGGGGTTTCGTCGATGGCCGGGTGCTGCGGCTGCCTACCATCAGCGTGCGACCGGGCAAGCCGAACGCGGCGGCGTCGTCGTTCGCGAGCGGCATTGTTCGCGAGCCGCTGAACGGCGAAACCGCCGTGTGCCCCGTAGCGGGCTCGACGCGTGTGTGGCTGTTGTCGCCGCGCAAAGCGATTGAAAGTCTGATCGCCGGGCTCGAGCTTGATTCCGCCGCGCTCGGCAACCAGCGCGCGCTCAATTTGCCGGGGATTTCGGTGAGCGTCGACGAAATGGTGGCAGCGCTGCGCGACGTGGCGGGCGAAGAGGTTGCGGGGCGGATTGTATGGGCGCCGGATGCGCGGGTGGAGAAGATTGTCGGCAGTTGGCCGGGCCAGTGGGACGCCTCGCGCGCCGAACGGCTGGGCTTGAGCGGAGACCGCAGTTTCGCTGATGTGATTCGCAGTTATATCGCCGACGAGGGTATTTCGATCCGCTAGTGCGCTAATAACGGCCTGTGCCGGGGGCGCTGTTGCAAGGGCGAGAGCACCGTAGGCCGCAGAATGATTCAAAACCGCGTGCAGGCCGGCGCAAGGGCACTTTTCCCGGCGCGGGCACGTCAATCTTCATATCCATACGCCCCCGCGTATTCCCTGGTCCGGAACCGGCTTTGCTTGACATGGTTTCCGCGACACGCCTATCATCGCAGCTAGTTGTTCGATATATGACCGTGTGTTCGTATATAGAACAAATGACCGCCACTCCCGGCTCATCGTTTACTATCCTGCGCTAAGCTGAATTGATACGACGGCTGCCATGCGGCCGTTTCCCATTGCACTCGCCGGGCCGATGCTGCGGAGCAGCCGGCTCGTGCTGCTAGCGGACATCCGTTGGCGGCACAGCGCACGCAGCACATCAACTGGAGACATCACATGACCGAAGCATTCCTGTGCGACGCGATTCGCACCCCGATCGGCCGCTATGCGGGTTCGCTGTCGTCGGTTCGCGCCGACGATCTGGGCGCGGTGCCGCTCAAGGCGCTGATGGAGCGCAATAAAGACGTCGACTGGAGCGCGATCGACGACGTGATCTACGGCTGCGCGAACCAGGCCGGTGAAGACAATCGCAATGTCGCGCGCATGTCGCTATTGCTGGCCGGTTTGCCGCAAGATGTGCCGGGCTCGACGGTGAACCGCCTGTGCGGTTCGGGCATGGACGCCGTGGGCATTGCCGCGCGCGCGATCAAGTCGGGCGAGGCCGCGTTGATGCTGGCCGGCGGTGTCGAAAGCATGAGCCGCGCGCCGTTCGTGATGGGCAAGGCAAGCAGCGCGTTTTCGCGTCAGGCCGATATCTTCGATACGACGATCGGCTGGCGTTTCGTGAACCCGCTGATGAAGCAGATGTACGGTGTCGATTCGATGCCCGAGACCGGCGAGAACGTCGCGACCGACTACAAGATCAGCCGTGCGGATCAGGATGCATTTGCGCTGCGCAGCCAGCAGAAAGCCGCACGCGCGCAGCGTGACGGCACGCTCGCGCAGGAAATCGTCGGCGTGACGATCGCGCAGAAGAAGGGCGATCCGATCACCGTGCTGCAGGACGAACACCCGCGCGAAACCAGTCTTGAAGCGCTCGCCAAGCTGAAAGGCGTGGTGCGTCCCGACGGCACGGTCACGGCCGGCAATGCGTCGGGCGTGAACGACGGCGCGGCGGCTTTGCTGCTGGCGAACGAAGCAACCGCGAAGCGTTTTGGCCTTACGCCGCGTGCACGCGTGCTGGGTATCGCCACGGCCGGCGTTGCGCCGCGCGTGATGGGCATCGGCCCGGCGCCGGCCACGCAGAAGTTGCTGGCGCGCCTGAACATGACCATCGACCAGTTCGACGTCATCGAACTGAACGAAGCGTTTGCCTCGCAAGGTATTGCCGTGCTGCGCGCGCTCGGTGTCGCGGATGACGACGCACGTGTGAATCCGAACGGCGGCGCGATCGCGCTCGGCCACCCGCTCGGCATGAGCGGCGCGCGTCTGGTGACCACCGCGATGTATCAACTGCATCGCACGCAGGGCCGCTTTGCGCTGTGCACGATGTGTATCGGCGTGGGTCAAGGCATTGCGATCGCTATCGAGCGCGTGTAACGGTCTCGCAGCGGTGCAGCGACGTCTGTAGCGTCGAGGCTGCGCGCACAACATCTTGCAGCCACATCATGAACAGCCCCTTTGCTCACGCAAAGGGGCTGTTTTATTTCTGCCCTCGGTTTGGACGCACCGGTAATTGAATGTGTGTTTAATCGTCGTTAATGGACGATTCAGATTGCATCGTGACGAATGCCGTCGATGAAAATAATAATGACCGGTCCCCTCGCCATGCAGTATGCGTTTAATGCTGTGTGCATATTGTGCATTCTCGCCGTATAGGGATGGCAGGCGAGATTGAAGCGCTGCTGTCAACCGGTTGAGACTGCGGCGAGGCCGTGCTGCGGGATTTCGCATCATGCTGTTCGCTGATTTGAAAATCGCAATATAAACGACCGAAGCTTCTTGTAAGGCATGTACAATCATCGCCCTGCACCGCTTTAATAAGTGAACGCCTGAAGCTGGATGCATTCGTGGCGTTAATCGGCATCCTGGGGTTTCAGATCGCCATGGCGCCAGATTGAACAATTTATCGAGGAGCGCGTAAATGATGAAGGCAGCGACGATTGGAGCAGCATTGATGGTGGCGGCTTTCGCCGCCGCGCAACCGGCGTGGGCGCAGGACGCGATGGCGAGTGCCGCGCAAGGCATCGTCAGCGAGGTGCAACCGGTGCATCTGAAGGCGCAGATCGTGGGTATCGATCCGGGCACCCGCACACTCACGCTCAACGGGCCGGCCGGCAACGTGGTAGTCGTGCTGGTGAGCCAGCAGGTCGCCGGTTTCGATCAGCTGCAGATCGGCGACCGGGTCGATGTCCTGTACAAGAATGCGTTGCTGGTGAAGGCGGATAAGGTCACCGGCGCGGACAAGGGTATTCGTGCGCGCGTCGATACGCAGGTGTATGCGCCGGCCTCGGGCGGCTTTGCATCCGCGCGCCAGGTCGAAGTGCTGGCCACCGTGCAGAAGATCGATCACAAGAAGCGCCTCGTCACGCTGCGCGGCGCCTATCAGACGCAAACGCTCGAGGTCGGACCTGACGTCGATCTGAAGGGCGTCAAGGTTGGCGATACGATCCACGCGGTATTCGTTTCGGCGGCGGCCGTGCAGGTGACGCCGCAGTAACTGGCTAGGCATGGCAATCGGCAAACACCCCTCGTTGCAGGGGTGTTTGCTTTTCCACGGTACGAAAGTTCGATCATCGAGTCGTCTCGGGACACGCTATCGAGCCGCCGGCGCCTCCAGTCCCAATCCTGCAAGCCATCCCAGCCAACGTCTCACGAAACCACGTTTGGCCGGCAGCGCGCAACTCAACGACGCACGCGCGCCGCGTTCGCTATCCGTGCTAAGCCACACACGTTCGCCGCGGCGCAGCCGGAACTCATTGCCCGGTTCGAGCCAATGATCGTAGGGCGAGTTGACGCGCGTGAGCCATACGCGCGCGCCTTGCACACTGAGTGTGCTGTCGGCGTCGACACGCCATGTCAGCGTGGCGCCTGGTGCTACGGAAAAATGTAGTACGACCTTGGGAAGACCCTCGTTGTGTCGACACGCCGACCGACTTGAGTCGTCATCCATGCATTGCGGGCTTGCCTGATCCATCTTGCTCTCCGTCATCGAGCCGGCGGACGGAGCACCCATAAAACAAAAGGCCCCTTCCGTTACCGGCGGGGCCTTTGGGTCCTTGTTTGCAGATTCAGACTGCTAACGCGCACGTGCTCCCAAATGCCTGCCGACGATGGCATGCATTGTTCGATTTTTAATCGCGACGGGGAGGGAGGTGTGCGTCAACATGAGATCGAGTGTGCCGTTTTGCCGCAGGTCTTGTCAATAAAAAAATCGCAATGAATTCAGGCGATAAAGCGAGGCGCGCGGAGTCGATCCGTTGTGCTTGCGGTGACGCTGCGACGAATCTGGGCGGCGAGGGTGCTTCGCAATGCATAACGCTTGCGCCGGGTCGCGTTGCCGGTATCGTCACCTTGACGCTCGGCCAGGTAGCGCGCCGGCGGTGCGAGGACGAACCAGCCGTTCCAGCGCGCGAGCGCGCCGCATTCCATCGACAGGCGATCGTAGTCGGCGGCCACACGACGCTTTTTCAGGCAGTAACGCCAGTTGGCGTAGATGTGTGCCTGCCTGGAAACGATGAAGGTGCCGCCTGCATCGAGCGCTGCGGCGACACATTGCGCGAGGTAGACCACCAGCACTTTCGGCCGCAGTCCATACCAGCGCTTGGTGAGCGCGCGAAACAGCTCGCGGCCGTTGACCGACGTGTCCGGCCCCTGCACGGAGCCGATGCAAAGACGTGGCCGCCGTACTTTGCCGCCGAGATAGGCGAGACTGAACGTGCAGGAAACAATGCGCCTGTCGCGCGCATCGCGGATGCACAGGGTCCAGTCGCCTTCCTTCTGGAATTGTTCAATCGACTCGAGCGATACATACCAGCGCTCGGCGCCCACCCCGAACGATGCGATCGTCGCCGAGCCGACCGCGGCGATCCGCGCGGCGAGTTGCGGCACGCGTTGCTGCGTCAGTGCCTGGTGATCGAGGCTCGCCATCAGGCGTTCGCGCGGGCTGAAGCGGGTATGGAGGAACGGCCGGTGCATGCGCTCAAGCGCGGTGGGGTGACGTTTCACCAGATCGTGGAGGGGCGAAACGGCGCAGCGTTTGAGCCATATTTGCGTGGAGCGCCACGATATCAGCGAGCGCAGCCATAGGCGCACGCGTCGCCAGCGATGAAACAGGCTGGTGCCGGGGTAGAGTGAATGGGCGGCTTGCTGGATGACCGCGAAGGAGGCAACGGCGCGCGTGAACCACGGCGAGCGGGTGCGGCTTCCATCGTTCGAGACAGTCGACATGGCAAATCCTTTGGCTACTTCAACGGAGCGGATGCTAGTCGCGCGGGTTACGTGTCCGTGTCGAATTACTTGTGCGTTTGTCGAGTTTTGTTTAGCGTGTCGCAAGATGTGCGGCGCATCAGCTATGCTGTGCGTCGAGCCGGCTCGTGCGGCCGTTGCCGGCCGGTCCGCGCTGTGCGGATAGGTATCCGGCGCGTCACAGTCGCTTGCTGGCCGTGCACCGCGCTATGCCGCAGCCGCCGCTGCCCGCCGCTACTGAAACAACTAGCCCTGAACGATTCGTCCCATGCCATTCCGGATTCTGCTTGTCGAAGACGATGACCGCCTGTCGGCGCTGGTCGCGGGTTACCTGCGCAAACACGACTACGAGGTCGAGACGGTGCTGCACGGTAACGACGCCGTGCCGGCCATTTTCAAGCGCCGCCCGGACCTGGTGATTCTCGACGTGAACCTGCCTGGCAAGGACGGCTTTCAGATTTGCCGCGAGGCGCGCGAGCAATTCGACGGCGTGATCATCATGGTGACTGCGCGCGACGAGCAGTTCGACGAAGTGCTGGGCCTCGAATTCGGCGCGGACGATTACGTGCATAAGCCGGTCGAACCACGCGTGCTGCTGGCGCGCATCAAGGCGCAACTGCGCCGCGTGACCACGCGGCCGGTGGAGAACGCTCAACCCGAGAGCTACACCTTCGGCAAGTTCGAGATCAGCCGGGCCAGCCGCACGGTCAAGCTGCCGGACGGCAGCCTGCCCGATCTGACCTCGGCAGAGTTCGACTTGCTCTGGGCACTGGTGAGTTGCGCGGGCGAAGTGGTGAGCCGCGACGAATTGATGCGGCAGCTGCGCGGTATCGAATTCGACGGCCTCGACCGCACGATCGACGGCGGCATTTCCAAGCTGCGCCGCAAACTGCACGACGACTCCGGTACTCCGCAGCGCATCAAAACGGTCCGCGGCAAGGGCTATCAGTTCAGCAAGCTGGCGTGGGACTGAAGGCGTTTGCTGTAGCCGGCACTGAGGGGCAGCCGGGGTCAAAAGTGAGTGGGCATTGAGTTTCGATTGAGTAATACGTCGAAAAATCGGCCGACAAAACTCCACAAATGCGGTAGCAAATCGACAGTCATGCAAGGCGCGGATGATTAGGATCGCAGGCTTGTGCAACCACAGGCTTAGTGATGTCCGCTCGCGTTTCCCCACTTTCAGGCCATGCCGTGTTGATGATTCACGGTTTGGGTGGCACGCGCCATGATTTTGGCGCGCTCGACCGCAAGTTCGAGCAGATCGGTTACGACGTGCATTTGCCGTCGCTGCCGGGCCACGGCTCGAACCCTGACGCATTGAGCCGGGTGACGCTGAGCGACTACATGCAGTTGCTGAGCCACACGTACCGCGAGCTGATAGCGCGTTACGAGCGTGTGGACGTCGCGGGCATTTCGATGGGCGCATTGCTCGCATTGATGTTGAGTGCGCGCGAGCGCATGACGACGGGGCGCCTGATTCTGCTGTCGCCGCCGTTATTCCTCGACGGCTGGGGCGGTTCGCGTCTGCGTCCGCTGCGCTATCTGATGTACTGCGTGCCGGGCCTGCGTCACCTGATTCGCGTTCCGGAGGGCGAGCCGTTCGGCATCAAGAACGCGCGTATTCGCAACCTGATCCGCCGCCATGTGCAGAAGGGCAGCGGCGTCCACTACCCGTACGTGCCGCTGTCGGCGATCGAGCAGGTCGACTGGATGCGCTTCGCGGTGAAGCGGGCGCTGGGCCGCGTAACGTGCGAAACCCTGGTGATGCATTCGGAGGAAGACGAGGTGACGAGCATCCGTTCGGCGGAATTCGTATGCGAGAATCTGGGGAGCCGCTCGGTGACCCTCGTGCGCTTGACCGACAGCTATCACATGATCACACTGGACAACGAACGTGAAAGGGTAGCGGAGCAAACTCTGGCATTTGTGCAGAGGGTCTAGCAGCGCTCCGGATAGACCACAACCGCATCAAAAGAAGCGAAGAGAAGAAAGAAATGCCACCTGCTGCGGAGCAAAAGAAACTCAGCCCCTATCGCTACGTCAGGTGGCGCTTACACCGTTTCCGCCGCTCGTGGACGGACACGCGGGCAGACCGGATTCCGAGCTGGTCGAGACTGTACCTGCGCGTCTACCTGCGCCTGCTAACGCTAACAGCGCTAGTGCTGTTGGCATCGATCACCACCCTGAGCCTCGTGCTAAAAACATCGCCGTCGATCTGGCAAACGCTGGCAACGGCACAGGCGTCGATACCCATTGCATTGGTCACGCTGTTGCTGCCGGCAATAACCGCCTACCGCTGGATGCGTCCGGTCTGGCTGGACCTGGTGATGGTTCGCGAACGCGCAATCGACTTCACCGGCGGCCGCTTCAACACCCGTGCCCGCGAATCGCATAGCGTGATAATCGGGCCTTTGGCGCGTACGCTGAACGCGCTGGCCGAACGCATGGAACGCCTGATCGCCGCGCAGCGCGAACTCACCAACGGCATCTCCCATGAACTGCGCACGCCTCTCGCCCGCGTGCGCTTCGCGCTGGAGAACCTTCGAGAACCCGCTTCCGCGGCCGAATACAACAGCGCATTGGCAAGCATCGGCCAGGATGTCACCGAACTCGACGAGCTCATCGACATGAGCCTGACCTACGCGCGCCTCGAATACAGCTCGCTGCAATCGAACCTCGAATCGACCGCGCTTGCGGCATGGTTCGACAGCCAGATCACCGATGCCACGTTGCTGTACGCGGACAAGCAACTGATCGCGCAAACCGGGGTCGACCCGTCGCTCCGCGTTGTGATGGATAAGCGCCTCATGTCCTACGCAATGCGAAACTTGCTGCGCAACGCGAGTAAGTACGCGCAGTCGCGAATCATGGTCGGCCTGAGCGTCAGGCACGGCAACGTGGAAATCTACGTGGAAGACGACGGCACAGGCGTGCCGCCCGACCAGCGGGCGCGCATTTTCGATGCCTTCGTGCGGCTCGATCGCCAGACCGGCGGCTATGGTCTCGGTCTGGCTATTACGCAACAGGTGCTGCGCGCCCACCACGGCCGCATTGCCGTCACCGATCCCGTGACGCTCGGCGGCGCGCGCTTCGAAATGAGCTGGCCGGTGGGGACCGTGGCGTGAAATGCGCTTTCCCGGGCAGCGTCAATAGGTATGGCCCAACTGGAAGTAGAAGTTATGGCGGCCGCTCGGCGCGAACGCTATACCCAGATATATCGGTCCGAAGGAGCTGGTCAACGCGGTGAAAATCGTCACGCTGCGCTTCAGCGGCCCGCTGCCGAACTCGGAATCGCGGTTCCAGACGTTGCCGGCTTCAATGCTCAGCCCCGCAAACAGGCCGCGAATCGGCGACGCGTTGAAGACAGCGAGCTGATTCATGTACGTGACCTGCCCGTACAGCATGGAATTGCCGGATAGTTGGTCCGCGGCATAGGCCGACAGATGCTGGAAGCCGCCTAGCGTGAAGCCGAACGGATTGGTCAGGTTGGTGCCGCCGAAGTCGTTACCCGCTTCGATGCTCGCGTTGATGCTGTGCCGCCCATAACTGGCCGCGACGATGCTTTTGCCGTATACCTCGGTGAAGCTGTCGCTGCCCGCGAACAACGAACGTTCTACGCGTAGTTCGCCGAAGTAACCTTTGCGGGCAAACAGCGGATCGTCGAGCTGATCGATCACGAGACGTGCGCGCGCGCTGAGCTGCCGCCCGTAAATATCGGGGAACAGCAGCGGCGAGTTAGGCGTACCGTCGTCCAGCGGCAAATTGTATTGCGGCGAAGCGAAGCCGTGCGCGTAGGCTACGCCGATCCGGAAGTCGCCGAGACGCGCAAGCGGTATGCCGAAGTCGAGCCCGGCGCGCTCGGTCTGCAACAGGTATTGCGTAACCTTGATGTTGCCTGAATCGTCGTAGAGGTTGGCGTAGCGGCGCTGAAACTCGACATAGGGCGCGACGTAATAGCCGAATGAAGTGGACAGCGGTTGCCGCAACTCGGCGTGCAGGTCGATCAGGTCGCTGCCGACGGTCCCGTCCACGCGTCCTTCGAGCCCGGACGAAGTGAGCCACGGCCGGCGATAACCGAGATGCAGCCGGAAGCCGCCTTCGTCCGTCGAGCTACTCGATAGACCGAGTCCGAACAGCAGGAAATTCGGCCCCCATTGCTTCTGCTGCGCGGAGATGACGAGTTTATGGTCGTCGCCGTCGTCGACAAGTTGCTGGCTCACGCTGGCGAAGTCGCCCGTGTTGGAGAGCGCCAGCAAGTCCTTGTTGAGCGCGGTCGGGTCGTACACGTCGCCGGGTTTGACATGCAACGCATTGCGAATGCGTGACTCGGGCACCGCACCTTGCGACGCAATCTCGATCTGCGTGATCCGTACCGGACGCATGGCGGGCGCACCATGCCGGGCGCGCCACGCGGCGTAGTCGGCGGGAGAGAGCGCCAGATGCTCAAGCTGCGGCAGTACCGCGCGCGTGGCGGCGGCGCCGGCCGCGATCGCCTGGCTCGCGTTGGCGAAATCGGTAAAGCTCAGCGAGCCGAGCGCCGGTTCGATCACGACGTCACCGGGTTGCAACTGTTCGCGTTGGCGCGCAACGTTCTGGTGAATCAGGATGCCGATCATCTGTTGCATCACGTCGGCGGGCGAAGCCAGCGCATCCAGCGGCCGCAGCGGTGAGCCGATATCGACGGCGATCACGACGTTCGCCCCCATGTCGCGCGCCGTTTCGATCGGCAGATTGCTGACAATGCCACCGTCCACCAGCGTGCGCCCGTCGATATCGGCCGGCGCGAACAGGCCAGGCAATGCCATGCTGGCGCGAATCGCCTGCGGCAGCGAACCGTGATCGAGCACGACTTTCTGGCCGGTGCGCAGATCGGTGGCGATCGCCCGATAGGGGATGGGCAAGCGGTCGAACGATACGTTGCCAGGCACGGCGGAGGTCCAGTCCTGCAACAGGGCCTGCAGGCGATTGCCCTGGACAAGCCCGACCGGCAAACGGAAACCATTGGCGCCGTAGCCGAGCGACAGGCTATTCACATACAGCCGCTCGTCCTCGCGGCGCGATTGCGGCAGATCGGCGCGTTCGGTGATATCGAATGCGATGTCGGCGAGATTGATCCCCGCGAGGCGGTTTTGCATGTCCTGCGCCGTCATGCCGCTCGCGTACAGGCCGCCGACTACCGAGCCCATGCTGGTGCCGGCGATGCAATCGACCGGAATGCGGTTTTCCTCGAGCACCTTCAGCACGCCGAGGTGGGCATAGCCTCGCGCGCCGCCGCCGGACAGCACGAGACCGACGGAGGGGCGGCCGGCCGGACCGCCTTGGGCGCCGCAGGCGGATTCGGCTGCCTGAGCGGGACGTGCGAAGGCGGCGACCCCGCACGCCAGTAGCACCACAGTGCAGCGCAAACGAAGAACGATAGGGCGGCGGCGCCTGCGTGCCCCCGTTTGTAGTAGTTGTGCCCTCGCCAACGCTCGACTCATCTGTTTTCGTTCTGGAAGAAAACCGAGAGATTACATGGTTTTGCCCCGGCAAAAACAGGTGATCCGGTGTAAACGCAGGTTTGCGAAAAATCGTAGTCGCAACGCGCCCGGAGGCGGATATTGGCACGGGCGTCCGGACGAGGGTGAGCGGCGCCGGGCCCCGGCGCGAGATCCCGCCGCTAGCGCCGCACCAAAGCACGCACGGCTCGTGCCGCCTTCGGGTGCCCCATGTCCGGCGCAACGAAATGCGCCACCTGGCGCGAGGCGAGGTCGACCGTCACGTAGTCGTTTGGCGCTTTCGTGTTGAGACCGTCGGACGCCGAGTGGTACTCGATCCGCAACTGCGCTGCGGTGACGACAATGCGCAGATAACCGTAATTGGTGTCGTCGTAGTTTTCCAGCACGACCTGGTCCGTAGTAGCCGACGCCGCCTGCATGATCTGCGGCGCGCGGATAGCGGGCGCACCTTGCGCGGCGAGCTTGATCAGACCGTGTCCGCCGTTGCCGCACACCAGGTAGGGAATCTGCGTGCCGTCCGCATTGCGCGTACGGGTAAAGCGCTGATAATTGTGGGCGTGACCGGAAAGAAACGCATGCGGCCACACGCCGTTGGCTTCGCAGATTTTGTCGATCTGCGCCAGCATGTCGACGCTCGATCCGTGACCCCCCGCGCTATACGGCGGATGATGATTCGCGATCAAGAGCGCGCCGCTGAACTTCTCGGCTTTGACACGCTTGAGCGCGGCGTCGAGAAAGTCGAGCTGCGTAGTCCCGATCCTCGGGTCCGCAATGACGCCGGGATCTTCGAGCGTGTTGCTGTAAATCACCAGCACGCGCATGAACGGCGCCTCGAACGTGAAGAATACGCCCGGCTGGATTTGCGCCGTGCGCGACAAGCCGCCGGCTTCGGGTGTCACGGCGAAGCTCTCCGCGCAAAAATTTCGCAGATACGCGGTGAGACTGGCGGCGTGCGCCTCGGGCGACACCATGCCGTCGTGGTTGCCGGCGCAGGCGAGGATCGGCGCCGGATAGTTCCGATACGGTTCGTAAAACTGATCGTAGTAGTACTGGCCTTCGCCGAAGTTATAGACCACGTCGCCGAGCAGCAACGCGAATTGCGGCACCTCGCTGGCACTGGCTTCATTGAAGTCGGCGGTCAATTTGTCGGCCACTTCGTTCTGGGTGGTCGGGCCCTTCGTGCTGCCACAATCTCCCAGCGCATGAAACACCAGTTGTCCGGCGGCTGTGATTCTGTCGATGGCGGTTGCATTGCCGCCCATGACGTCAGCGAGCGTGAGCTGGGGCTCTACGCCGCCTCTGGGTGCGGGAAAGGGCAACGGAAACAGCTTGTGCTCCGCATTGAGTAAGTCGATTTCCTTGTAGGCCGCGTCGTCCGATGGATGGGGCACGCGAAACACCGTTGGATCGGCGGTCGGTTGAGGCTGTGCGAATACGGGCCTGTCCAGCATCCGTGGCCGGAGCGCTGTGGCGGCGGCAGTTTCCGCCGGCTGCTTCGTGCCGCTGGCGAGTGCGGCGGCTTTTTTGCCGGATGCCGCGGTTTTGCTGGACGACTGTCGTTTGCCTTCTGTTTTCGCCGTGCTTTCTTTTGCCTTGGCTTTGGACTTCGACTCGCGTTTTGTCGACATGAGCGCCTCTTGAAGAGTAAGCGGGTGACAGGTCGGCGGTTTGCGCCGGTCTATCCATCGAACCCTACGACACGCGTTTTGCGGAAAAGTGTCAGGCGGTGTCGAACAGGGGCGCCGCGCTCTTCGACGCTGCACGCGACGTGCGGCGGGACTGGCCGCAAGCAAGTTATGTCGCGCGATGTCACGGCCCGTTCGAACCGCCCGAAAACCCCCGTCCTGTGGACCTCTGCCGCGGTGAAACGGGGTGACATATCTTCGCTGCTGATTAAGTCCGCGGGTCCTTCTATAGTCCGTTCGTCGCCACGCCGCAGTGCGCAAAAGTGGCCCGAAATCAGGAAGGACTTTCCATGAAAAACTGCTCGTTCATCGTTCCGGCCAGCGCCGCATCCCGGGCCCTCGTGACGACCGCCGCATCCGCACGCCGCGCGCTGTGCAAGCTTGCGCTCAGTGCAGCCGTGGCCGTACTCGCGCTCGGCAGCGGGTCGGCCTTTGCCTGGTCGCAGCATGGCACCGCCTACACATCACGCGGCACTTACAACGGTGCGCGTTACGGCTCATGCGGCGGTGGCAGTTGTTCGCATGCCGGGGGCGTGGCCGGCCCCTACGGCGGTTTGGCGACCAACACGGGCACGGTGACCCGAACCGCCCCAGGCCAGTTCTCGAATTCAGGCACGGCGACCGGACGTTACGGCAACCAGGTCCAGCATGCCGGCGACACCAATTGCGCGGGCGGCACCTGTTCGCATACCGGCAGCCTTACCGGACCGGACGGCAAAACCGCCACTACATCCGGCGATGTGAGCAGAACGGCGCCAGGCCAGTATTCGTCGTCCGGATCGATTACGGGCTCGAACGGCAACACGGTCAACCATTCGGCGTCCACCAACTGCGCCGGCGCTTCATGCTCACGTTCGGGCACGGTGACCGGGTCTGACGGCGGCACAGTGAATCACTCCGGCACGGCCACGCGTGTTGCGCCGGGTGTCGTGACGACGTCGACTAGCGCGACGGGCACACGCGGCAACACGGTGACGACAAGCGGGACCGTGGTGACCACGGGTGTGGTCGCGACGGGCAGCACGACGGTCGTGGTGGCACCGAAGCCGGTTGCCGTCGTACCGCCTCCGGCTGTAGTTGTGCCGCCGCCGGCTGTGGTCGTACCGCCTCCGGTTGTGTATGTGCCGCCGCCTCCGGTGGTTTATGCACCGCCGCCGCCCCCGCCAGCCGTATATGTTGCGCCGCGCGTTGTTTATGTGGCGCCCGTGCCGCGTCCGGTTGTGTGGGTGCCGGGGCACTGGGTGGGTAACGTCTGGGTGCCGGCCCACTGGTCATGAGTGAAAACCTGCGAGCGGGAGCCAGCGGCGAGGCCGGCCCTCCCGGTCCGCCGTGGATGAGCGGGCAGGCAAACGCGCGCACGCCCCGGTCGCGTTTCAACGCGCTACACAGGTGGACGTTTTTCAAGGTGGCCACGCTGGCAGCGATGATCGTGGCGATGGGTGTGGCGATTGCAGTAGGAGAGGACGCAGCTCGCACTGAAACGTATAGCGCGCATCGAGCGATTGAACATCGACAGGATTGTTCGACGAGATACGCGGCATTGCTCGATCTTGCAGAATTGGCGAGACGCGACGGCAAGTCGTCCGAGGTCGTGGTGCGCGGGTTGAGCGATCGCGGCGGCGTAATGAGTGAATGTTTGCCGGCCGGCAAGCGCGCCGGGGCGGGGTAGGCGCGCGAATGGCGCAACGGCCATTCGCGCTTGTCAGAAGGGCTGTTTCAGCCAGGAACAGCCCCGACTCATGGCCACTGACTCGTGGCAGTTTATTGGCTATTGGCGGCCCTGCTGTTGAAGATACTGTCTGACGTCGCTCAGGCTCACACTCCCCTTGTGGCTTGAATCGATCTGGTCGAAGTGCTTGGCGACATAGCCGAGCCCCGCGGCCTGGGCCTGGGTTTTCGTGACCGCCGCGCCATTGCTAAGGGCCGTATTTGCGCCCAGCCGCGCTTCGAGCCGTTGCTGGGCTTCCTGCTGCAGGGCCGTACCGGTCGACGGCGCGACCGGCGCTACACGGTTTTGAGGAAAGAAAGGCCCGTCGACACCTCTCGCTCCGCTTGGCGGTGTGGCTGGCGCCACCGCTTGCGGCGGTAACGCGTGCGCGCTGCCAATCAGGCATCCGAGGACGAGTAACGGGGACACACGCCGCAACATATCGAAAAGGGACATGATGACTCGCATTGATTGAGTGAATAGAGTATCGCGAACGAGGCGTATCGCGTCAGTTCAGTCAGGGTGCCGTGGCTTGCGCTGTAGCGGTCGCGGTCGGCTGACTGGCGGGGCTCTCGTCGCGCCACGGCGGGGGCAGCGTCCAGAGCGCGAGCGCATCCGGAATCGGCGTGCCCCGATAGAAGCGCACCAGATCCCGTTTCATTCGCGGCCGGGCGACGTCGTCCAGATAGATCATATGCCCACCCTGGAAGAAGTTGACCTGTAAGTCCGGTTTCAGGCCGGGCACCGTTTGCAGCCGCGCCAGTTGTTTCTCGGTATTCAGGAACGGTGTGGCGAGATCATGAAAACCGTTTTCCGCCAGCACCTTGAGTTGCGGGTTGAGCGTCAGCGCACCCAGCAGATCGGGGATCGTGTCGGGCAGGGGTTGCCCGTCATGCGAGAAGTCCCACACGTTGATGATGTTGTCGTTCAGCGGCAAGTAAGTCGCGTTCGGCGCGGTATATCCCAGGTAGTCGGGCATCTGCGTCGCCAGCGCCGTAGTGAACGGCTGGGAGATCAGGATGTCGGATGGGTCCCCATCGTTTTGCAGACGCGGATCCGAATTCGGCAATGACACGCGTCCGTCGTAGCGGCCGATTGTCGTGCCGGGCAGGAGGCTCGTCGAGAACGGGTTCGCGCCGAAGTAACCCCGCAGCGCCTGGGTGGTCAGACTGGATGGGAAGGTCCACGCCTGAAGCGTTTGAGCACTGGGAAACACTGGCGTACCGAGCGCATCCGGTATGCCGAGTTGACTGAGCACCCACGATTGCGAATACCGCCTGAACTGGTTGTACGCAGCCGTGACGAACAGGCTGGTCTGGAGTGCGTACAGATCCTGATTGAGCGGCGCCGGCGACACCTGGTTGTAGTAGGCAGCGACTTCCGCGTAGCCGGGGAAATACCCCGCCAACGTATCCGTATCCAACGCCAGTGCGCTCGTCGAGTCGGTAATGGCGACAGCCTCGATCGCATCCGCGAAATAGTTCAGGATTGACGACTGCAGGACGATGCCCGTCAGATGCACGCCGGCCGATTCGAGCGCCAGTGCGAGCATGTCGGTGCGAGGCGTGCCGTAAGACTCGCCATACAGATAGATCGGCGAACTGCTGCGGCTGTTGACCGTCAGATAGCGCTGGATGAAGTCACGCATGATGTTGACGTCTGCGTCGGTCGTCCAGAACTTCTGGTTCGTATTCGGCAGAATCGCCTCCGAGAGACCTGTTCCGGGCGGATCGATGAAGACCATATCGGTGGTGTCGATCAGGCTGTCCTTATTGTCGACGATCGGATAGTTCGGCCAGTTCCCGAACAGCGGGTCGGGCGTCGCGACCCGCGTCGGCGCGAACGAGCCGAGCCGCAGCCAGATCGAAGCGGAGCCGGGGCCACCGTTGTAGACAAACGTGACGGGCCGCGGCGAGCCGTTGGTACTCGGTGCGGTGTATGCGACATAGGACATCGTGGCTTCGGGGTTGCCACTTGCATCGGAGGCCGTCAGATGGCCGGTGGTCGTGGTGTAGTTAATCGGCGTTTTGCCCAACTTCCACTGGTAGTGCATGATCGCAGCCTTCTCCGAGGCCTGAGCCGGCGCGAGGCCATCTGTGGCGTTGCCTGAATAGGCGACCGGATCGATATAGGTTTGATTGGCTCTCGATGCTTGCGCGGCGGCCTGTTCGGGGGTGAGTTGCTGATTCGCTGCAGTCTGCTGCATGCTCACAGCCGTGCCTGAGGAAGAAGCGCCGTCGCCTCCGCCGCAGCCTCCGAGAAGCATGATTGCGACCGCTAAGGTTCCCATGGCCGGCAGCCTGCCTTGACGATAGTGGCGATGGCCGGTAAAACGCTCGTCTCGTTTCATCTCTGTCCTTGGTGGTGGGTTCAGATACCGTTTCACAAAGGCCGCTCGCGCCGGAAAGAAATATATCGGAGTTCGAAATATTGACGGTGAATCATTGGCGTACAGCGGTTGAGACCAACATGCTTCAAAGCGCATAGATCTGTGTCTCTATGCGGTATGCGTAGAATAACTAAATATCTGGATTAGATATTCCGATGCTTTGGGGGATGTGTTTCCTTAATCGGATATTCGTATATTGGCGGCAGAAGAAAAATAGGTGACGCGGCCGGAGTTTGTCAAGGAGCTGCCGAATTTCCGTAACTACAACTTCGGAAAGTTGCACCTCAATGCGCGCGTGAGTCAATCCGCCTATGGGCGGAGCTGGTTTGAGTTAATCAGCTATTTATTACGAAATTAAATGTTTTTGTTTGTTAATCGTAATAATTAAATTTCCAGGCCCGCCTGATCCCGTTGCAGAAAAATCGTCCCCGCGATGGGATTAAAAACGTAAGCAGGGATCGGCTTGAAACCAGGCTGCGCCCCAAGCTGTTGTGCAGGGTCGACACCCAGGCTTATCGCCGGGTCTTGTTGTCATTGCCGATGGACGGTCATTCGGTTTTTTCCTGCCCCAGCGGGAAGCGGATCTCGAATGTGGTCCCAACGCCCTCGTGTGACGAAAAGTCGATCTGAGCGTTCAACAGGTGGCAAAGCTCCTTGACGATCGCGAGGCCTAAGCCCGTGCCAGGAATATCGTCGCCCGCAGCGCGTTCGAATTCGTCGAAAACCCGGTGTGCATCCGAAGGTGCGATACCCACGCCGGTATCCGACACGCGAATCAGCCAGTGCTCCGCGCCGGCCGTTGCGAAGGCCAGTTCGATCTTGCCGGACTTCGTGTACTTGGTTGCGTTGGAGAGCAGATTGACGGCAATCTGCTTGAGCTTGAGACGATTTGAGGTCGCCACGGATAGTGCCGGGTCGAACGTCGAGTGCAACTTGAGCCCCTTCGCCTCGATGGCGGGGCGCGAAGAGGCGACGAGTTCATCGTAAAGCGCGCGCAACTCGACCTGTTCGCTTGCGAGTGGCGTGTCGTCGCCGAGCACGACGGAGTACTCGACCATCTGGTCGACGAGTTGCTTCATATCCGCGGCCTGCCGCGTAGCCAACGCCAGCGCGGTCTCTGCTTTTGCGGGCGCGCGCCCGATCAGTTGCAGCGCGATCGAAAACGCGTTCAGAAAATTGCGCAGATCGTGGACCACGCTACGCGTGATTTGCATGCGCGATTCGTAGAGATCGCCGACCAGCCGCTGCTTGAGCATCAGTTCGTGATTGACGCGCTCGAGTCTGCCGGTGTACTCGTCGATCTTGCGATCCCGTTCGCTGACCGCCTCCTTGATCGACGTGAGCGTCACCATGCTGAGGGTTTCGGCCACCATGCGCCGCGCCCGGCTTTCGTGGCGGCGCGTGAATGTGCTGTCCTGGTTCGCGAATTCTTCGAGTGCTTCATCGAGCACCTGGTGAAACAGGTCGAGTTCGCGGACGAGCTCTTCGATCCGATAGCCCTGGCGCCAGCGGACTATGCCGTGTTGTCTCGCATCGCGTTCGATCGCCGGCTCGACGCGTTCGAGATCTTCGACGTCGAGCGCGCGGCACAGTCCTTCAAGAATTTCCGGCAGATGATCGGCCAGTTGCTGGTACGTGAGCTTGTCCGCCTCGACGAGATCGACATCGCCAAAAACGGTCTTCATCCATTGTTCGGTCAGGCGGGTTCGCTGATCGCGAACGAAATCGGCAAATTTGCGCAGCGGGCTAAGGCGTGTGTCGGTCATAGTGGGTGCGTCGGGGTGAATTTTCCACCCCATTATCACCGCAATTTTTGCCAGTGGAACATCTCTTGCAGAAGCGTGGCCAACTGAACAGCAGGTTTGACGTAACCGCGGCTGGCGCTCGCCTTCAAGCGGCTCCTTGCCCGGCAATCTTTGCCGTTCGGGCACGGGCAAGCAAGGGCAACGGCTTGGCCTTACCGACCACGAATAGACACGACAGGGCGCCGACCACGCATAGCGATCCGGCAACCATCAGGGGAATCACAAACGAACCCGACTCGAAGCTGGCGTTTTCGGCACCGACGGCGGCAGCGACCGCGAGTGGCGCGAACGGGGCGCACTTATGCACCAGTGTACTTTTGGCACCACGCCCGTTTATTTTTTTGACGCGGTATTTATTTTCGATGTCTTATCATCGCACTATCCTTTTCCGATAGCGCTCTTCGTAAGACGCGCTCGCGTAATCCAATTGAAAACCACACAGTAGTCAGTAAGTGCAATTGGCAAATCATTGCAATGCGCCACACGCAATAACCGACTAACCAACCGACGATATCGAATTTTTGTGGAACCGGCATGGCAACCGCATCGCACCGGCGTGCCAGTGCGTTGCCTGTCCTTCGCGTGTCTCGTTGGCAATTTGCGCGCTCGCCAGCGGTATCGAACGTACATCGCGGATTGGATTCACCACTGCTTAATCACGGAGCCAACAAGTATGAAAAAGTCTTTACTCGTGGTCGCGCTCTCGGGCGCCTTTGCTATTTCGGCGCATGCGCAAAGCAGCGTGACGCTCTATGGTCTTATCGACGCGGGATTGATCTACACGAATAATCAAGGCGGCCATAGCAACTGGCAGGAAGTGAGCAGCTCGACGCAGAACACGGTGTTCGGCCTCAAGGGCTCGGAGGATCTCGGTGGCGGCCTGCATGCGGTCTTCAAGCTGGAACAAGGCTTCCTGCTGAATAACGGCGCTCAGGCTTTCTCCGGCGACGGTTTCGGTTCCCAGGCGTGGGTCGGTTTGCAGAGCGATCCGTATGGCACCCTCACGTTCGGCCGCCAGTTTGACGTGATGAACGATCTTGTCGGACCGCTTACGGCGGAGTTCAACACGTGGGGCGGCAACATGGCCGCGCATCCGTTCGAAAACGACAACCTTGCCGGCAACTCGGTCGTTGTGAACAATACGGTCAAGTACACGAGCCCGACGTATAGGGGCGTCACCTTCGAGACGATGTATGCCTTCAGCAACCAGGCAGGCAGCTTCGCGAACAACCGTTCATACGGTTTCGGCGTTTCCTACACGCAGGGGCCCGTCAATCTTGCGGCCGGCTATCTGCAATTCAACAATGCGGGCGGCGCTGCGGGCGGCGCCGTGACCACGGGCGACACCAGCGCGAATTTCCTTGCGCAACGCCAACGTATCTGGTCGCTGGGCGGCAACTACACGTTCGGGCCGGCTACCGTCGGCCTCGTCTGGAGCCACACGCAACTGGACAACGCGTCGGGCGTCTTCTCGTTCGGAACCGGCACTTACCTCGGTGCAAACGACCCTTCCGCCGGCAGCCTGAGCGGTTCGCTGCGTCTCGACAACTACGAAGCGAACGTCAAGTACGCGCTGACCCCTGCGTTGAGCCTGTCGGGCGCTTACACCTATACGCACGGCGCCTATAACGGTTCGTCGCCGGGATGGAATACGGGGATGCTTCAGGCCGACTACTCGATCAGCAAGCGCACCGACTTCTATCTTGAAGGCGTCTATCAGAACGTGCATGGCGCACCGGCCGACTCCGTACTCTCGCACGCGATGATTAACACGCTGTCGCCTTCGTCGTCGAACTCGCAAGTGGCCGTCACCGTGGGGATGCGTCACGCATTCTGAGCGGTCTCGCTGACTTCGCTTGCCTCACGTGAGGCAAGCTTGCATGACGGATGCCTCGGCGTTGAAGGGCATCCGTCATGCCGGACTTTCTGCGTGACCGTCTGCCTTCAGGAAGTCGACAAATACGCGCAACGGCGCCGGCAAATGACGACGGCCCGGATAGTAAAGAAACGGCCCGGAAAAGCGCTGCCACCATGGCTCCAGGATAGGCTCCAGGGCGCCGCTATCTAGATGCGGGCGCAACATGTCCTCGAACAGGTGAATCACCCCCACGCCCGCGACAGCCGTGCTGATCGCCAGGTCGATTGCCGCGCCCGGTCTCACGAGGAGCGGTCCCGACGGATTCACCTGGAGCACCTCGCCGTTCTGCTCGAAGTACCAGGTCGGCGTCGCGCCGCCGGCAAATTGACCACGCAGGCAGGCGTGGGCGAGCAGGTCGCGCGGATGTTCGGGGCGGCCATGGGTGTCGAGATAGTCCGGCGCCGCGGCCGTAGCAAAACGCTGCACACGTGGCCCGATTGGAATCGCGATCATGTCCTGCTCGAGCCGCTCGTCATAGCGAATGCCTGCGTCGCAGCCGATTGCCAGCACGTCGACGAAGCCGTCCTCCACCACAACTTCCACGCGTATGTCCGGATAGGCCTTGAGGAACCGGGGGATGACGGTCGGCAGCACGATGCGTGCGGCGCTCGAGGGGACGTTGAGTTTGAGTGTGCCGCTCGGTTTGTCTCTGAACCGGTTCAGGACGTCCAGCGCGGCTTCCATTTCGCTGAACAGGGGCGTGAGCTTTTCGATCAGACGCAGTCCCGCTTCGGTTGGGGCCACGCTGCGAGTGGTTCGGTTGAGCAGGCGCATGCCGAGTTTCGACTCGAGACGGCGCACGGCAATGCTCAGACTGGACGCCGAGACGCCGCTGACGCGCGCGGCATCGCGAAAGCCGCCGGCACGGGCGACCGAAACGAAGGCGGCAAGATCGTTGAATTCCATGTTCATTGTTCAAAATGTTTAACAACCCGTGCAATCTAGACCGGATTATCGAACAGTGCAATCGTCGCCATACTGCCGCTCAACCCCTCACATCAAGGAGCGCACCATGTCGAACTTCAATCGCACGGACACTTTTCCGCTGGCCGGCCATCTCGTGCAACGCATGGGCTATGGCGCCATGCAACTGGCCGGCCCCGGCGTATTCGGACCGCCCAAAGATCGTGAAGCGGCAATCGCGGTGCTGCGGGAAGCGGTGGCATCGGGCGTCAATCACATCGATACAAGCGATTTCTACGGCCCCCACATCACCAACCAGTTGATTCGCGAAGCGCTGCATCCCTACCCGGACGACCTCCTGATCGTCACCAAGGTGGGTGCGGTCCGTGGTGACGATGGCGCGTGGTTGCCGGCGAGCGAACCGGAAGATATCGAGCGCGGGGTTCAAGACAATCTGCGCAATCTTCGCGTCGACGCACTCGACGTCGTCAATATGCGAATCATGGGCAGCGTGCATGCACCCGCCGAAGGATCGATTGAAAAACAGATCGCGGCGCTTGCCGAACTGCAACAGCGCGGGCTGGTTCGCCATATTGGCTTGAGCAACGTGACGGCAACGCAGGTGGCCGAGGCGCAGAGATTCGCGGAGATTGTCTGCGTGCAGAATCACTACAACCTGGTTCACCGCGAAGACGACGCACTGATCGATGAACTGGCGCGGCAGGGGATTGCCTATGTGCCGTTCTTCCCGCTGGGCGGATTCACGCCGATCCAGTCCTCGGCGCTGTCCGCGCTCGCGCAACGGATCGGTGCGACGCCCATGCAGGTGGCGCTTGCATGGCTTCTCCACCGCGCAGCCAACATTCTGCTGATTCCGGGCACCTCGTCGCTCGGACATTTGCGCGAGAACATGCAGGCGGCACGCTTGAGTCTGACCGACGATGCGCTCGCTGAACTGGACGCGATCGGCGCGAGGCATGAGGGAAAATAGACCCGGATAGCAAAGCGGGCGCAAACGGTGGTACAAGCGTGGCTCAACCCGTTCTGCGCCGACTGACCCGCATAACTCCCACGCGCTTTTCACATTGCCACTGACTCCGCGATGCAGTCCCGCAGCCATTGATGCGCCGGGTCGCGATGAGAGCGTTCATGCCAGAGCATCGCCATTTCGTAACCCGGCACTTCAACCGGCGCCTCGACGATTTTGAGCGCACTGTTGCCGCGCACCAGGCGCGCAGGCAGCATCGCCACGAGGTCGGTGTCCGCCAGAACCGACTTCATGAACAGGAAGTGCGGGACCGAGAGCACGACCCTGCGCGCGAGACCCACCTCGGCTAGCGCGTCATCCGTAACGCCGCTAAACCCGCCGCCGTCCGGAGAGACAATCACATGCTCCAGTTTACAGAACTGCGCGAGCGTTGGCCGTCGCTTCAGACGCGGGTGATCCGCGCGGCCTACCAGTACGTAGCGCTCCTTGAACAGCACCCGCCGGCGTAATCCGGGTGGCGCGCCTTCGCTGGTATGGAAGGCCAGATCGATATCGCCCTGTTCCGCCTGCTTCGCGATGCGAGGTGGGACAGCCTCGACGATCGCCAGCCGGGTACCAGGCGCCGCCGCGCGCAAACCGGCGAGCATGGGTAGCAGAATCGTCGATTCGGCGTAGTCGGTGGCGGCCACGCGCCATGTATGGTTTGCTTCGGCCGGATTGAACGGGCTGGCCGGCGCCACCGCGTGCTCTAGTGCGTCGAGCGCCTGGCGCAAAGGCTCACGCAGTTCCTCGGCTCGCGCGGTGGGACGCATGCCGCGAGGTCCCGGCAGCAACAAGGGGTCGCCAAAGATATCCCGCAGCTTGGCAAGATGCACGCTCACCGACGGTTGAGAAAAGTTCAGGCGTTCCGCCGCACGGGTCACGTTATGTTCCGATAGCAGAACATCGAGCGTGACGAGCAGGTTGAGGTCCAGTCTTCTGAGATTATTCATGGCAATACCTGACATATTGGCAATTCATTTCCAATATACCGGACACAGACCTATCGTACTGTTTTCTCTTAACGGAGTTCAGGTCATGAATGTTCTTCTCGTCTATGCACACCCGGAACCCCGGTCGCTGAACGGCTCGCTCAAGGATTTTTCGGTAAAACGTCTCGAGGGCGCCGGGCACGTCGTTCATGTCTCCGATCTGTACGCCATGAACTGGAAAGCGTCGCTCGATGCAAACGACAGCCTGGATACGCAACCCGGCGCACGTTTCGATCCTTCTCTCGACTCGAAACGCGCCTATAGCGACGGGCGGCAAAGCCAGGACATCGCACTCGAGCAGGACAAGCTGAAGTGGGCGGATGCGGTGATTCTGCAGTTTCCGCTGTGGTGGTTCTCGATGCCCGCGATCCTGAAAGGCTGGGTGGAGCGTGTCTATGCCTATGGTTTTGCGTACGGCGTGGGGGAGCACTCCGACGCACGCTGGGGTGACCGTTACGGGGAAGGGTCCATGGCCGGCAAACGGGCCATGCTGATGGTGACAACCGGGGGCTGGGAGTCTCACTACAGCCCGCGAGGGATCAACGGACCCATCGACGACGTGTTGTTTCCGATTCAGCATGGGGTGCTGTATTACCCCGGTTTCGACGTGTTGCCGCCGTTCGTCGTTCATCGGACCAGCCGGATCGATGCAGCGAGGTTCGCGGAGATTTGCGACGCGCTCGGACAACGGCTCGATGACCTGTGGAACACCAAGCCGATCGCATTTCGCCCGCAGAACGGCGGGGCGTACGACATTCCGGCGCTGACGTTGCGATCCGACGTTGCACCGGGCCGGGTGGGTTTTTCAGCACACGTTGAATAGACGCGTCGCCGTCGCTGTATTCGCTTTGCAGGGAGCCGCGCCGCATCGCGCTTCGGCTTGGGCCGCTCCTGCTCGCCGGGAGTGGCGCGAGGCTGACAGAACCGTATGCTTCGCTGAAATTTGGTTGTAAGTCGTCGTTGTTAGAGTCGTTGTCAGCGTTTTGCCGCCAGATGCCAGACAGTGTTCGTCGAACACATAGAAAGGGGAGAGCGACAAACCATGAAAATGACTCGTGTGTTCTGGCTCATTCTGACGCTGCTGTTCACCAACCCGGTTTGGGCGTTTCAGTCCAGGGTCGTGGCCATTCCCAGTGCGGCCATGCATAAGTCGTTCGACGCGACCGTGGTGCTGCCGGACCAATACACGCATGGCAAAGCCGGCGATCGTTTCCCGGTCGTCTATCTGCTGCACGGCTCGGGTGGCGACTATACCGACTGGACCGCGAATTCGCATATCGGCAAGCTCGCCGACCGCTATCACGTGATCCTCGTCATGCCGGACGGTGGTCACGAGAGCTGGTATATCGATAGCCCCGTCGATCCGCGCAGCCGTTACGAAACCTATATAGGCACTGAAGTTGTCGCTTATATCGACACGCATTTCCGCACGATTGCGACGCGCCAGGCGCGCGCGATTACGGGCTTGAGCATGGGCGGGTTCGGCGCCTTGCATATCGCGCTGCATCGGCCCGACGAATTTGGCGCCGCGGGCAGTATTAGCGGGGCAGTCGATCCCCGCGGGTGCGAGGATGAACCAGGCATCGACGAGGTGTTTGGCGATCCGGCGCGTCATGCCGACTTCTGGAACAACGAGGCGATCGTCGAAAACGCCCGTAGTCTGGCAAATGCGCATATTGCATTGACGATCGATTGCGGCGTGAATGACTCGCTTGTTCAGTCGAACCGGATGCTGCATGCACGGCTGGTTGAATTGGGCGTGCCGCATGACTACGCGGAGCGGCCAGGCGGACATACATGGGAGTACTGGTCGAATGCGGTGCAATACCAGGTACTGTTCTTTGCCAGTTCGTTCAGGCGTAGTGGCGCGGCGGCGCAGGCGTGAGGCGTGAACGGGGCAACCCGCGAATGAAGGCCAACGGCTGTACTCAAGACCCGCTTCATCCGATCCCGTCCAACGGCATCACGAGAGGGCGGAATGCTCGCCTAGAAACTGGCAGACCGTGCGATGCAATGCCTTCACGCCGGGGCTCGACTCGAGCGCGCGCCAACAGCCATGCACGAGGCCCGTTCCGATCCATAACCGGCCCTCGCCACCGGCCGCGTTGACGCGTTCGACAAATACTCTCGCATCGTCGCGCAACGGATCGTGTTCGACGCCGACGGCAAGCGTCGGCGGCAGTGCGTCGAAACGCGTTCCATCGAGCGGTATCGTCCACGCGGGATAAGGCGCGTGGTCACTCCCGTGTTCGCCCCAATATAGATCGCGAAACGCATGCACGTCCGCCAGCGTCAGCATGGGCGCGTGCGCTTCGGTTTCCCGCGCGGGCATCTGCGGCTCGGTGCCGAGCATCGGATAAACCAGTGCAAGTCCGCTTACGCCCTGAACCCCGTCGTCGCGTAGCCGCATGGCGACACTGGCGGCAAGATTGGCGCCGGCACTGTCTCCCGCCAGTTGCAGGGTGCTTCCCGCTAGCGAATCAAACGGCAGCCGGTCGTTCAAGGCGGCTAGCGTAACTTCAAGGCAATCGTCGTGGGCGGCTGGTGCGCGGTGTTCGGGCGCTAGCCGATAATCGACCGCAATCACATCGAGCCCGGTGTCCGCGGCAATACGTGCGGTTATGATCTGATGACTTTCCAATGAGCCGAGCACGAAGCCGCCGCCGTGAAAGTACAGGACGGTGCCGGTCGGCGTCCCGCTCGCTTTTCCACGATTCCGATAGCGCCGCAGTCTGATCGGATGCCCGGCGCTCGCCTGGAACACGGCGTCTTCGGCGATCACGTCGGCGGGCAAAGGTGGCGTGAGCGCTGCTGCATAGCGCTCGTAAATCGCGCGCTGCTCACTCGGCGGCAGGGACGTGGAATGCCCTGCATAGATGGCGGCGGTTCGTTCGATGAACGCGGCGATCTCCGGTTCAAGCATGCTTGCTGCCCTCAGTTTCATTGCGTGGCGTCTTGACCGGCAAACCGATCACGCGGCCCGCAAACCTGGCCGCCGGCAACGCGGTATGCGCTTGTGCCATTGCTCGAACACGGCCCTCGACGTCGGGGTCGAAGGCAACAGCGCGCGGACCAATGGTATCGACGTGCAACAGCATCTGTTCGCCGGCGGCCACCGGCTCGATACCCTCGTCGGCAAACATCTCGAGGTAAAGGTGCAGCCGTTTGGCATCATGCCCAAGCACGCGCATATCGACGCGAACCTGCGCGCCTTCCTTGATTTCATGCAGGTAGTTGATATGCGCTTCGAGCGTATAGATCGAGCGGCCGCGTTCCCTGCGCACCGGATCGGGCAGCCCGATTACGTCGATCAACGCGTCAGTCGCGAAGCTGAAAATCAGCATGTAGAACGCGTCGCGCAAGTGGCCGTTGTAATCGACCCATTCGGCGCGCACGGTATCGCGATAGCAGGGCAGTGGAGCGTGATCCGGCATGGGCAAACGTCTCCTTCATCAATATGAGTTGCATCGGCCGCTGCGGGAGCGCAAGCGGCCTGCACAGCGGTATGCTTGCCGGCACCCGGCCGCGTCACTCCGAGGGAAGCAAGCCATGCCGGGCTTTGGCTTCCTCGATCGCTGCCAGCACGCTCGTAATGCAATCGTCCCGGTAGCGTTCAAGCTGCTTGATCGAGCGCGGCCCAACCTGTTCGGAGGTTCCGGCCACCACCCGATCGATCAGTTCGTCGGTCAGGCGCGGCGCTACCAGTTTAGTCCACGGCAGCTCCAATGCCGGTCCGAACTGCTGCATGAAGTGCCGCATGCCCGCGTCGCCGCCCGCCAGCGTGTAAGTCAGGAACGTGCCCATGAACGACCAGCGGATGCCTGCGCCAAAGCGGATCGCGTCGTCGATTTCACCGGTAGTCGCCACGCCTTCATTGACCAGATGCAGCGCTTCGCGCCACAACGCTTCGAGCAGACGGTCGGCGATAAAGCCGGGTACTTCCTTGCGAACGAGGAGCGGCCGCATCGACAGTGACTTGTAGATCCGCATCGCGGCGTCGATGGTTGCCGGCGCGGTGAGTTCTCCGCCCACCACTTCGACGAGCGGCAGAAGATACACCGGGTTGAACGGATGGCCGACGATGCAACGCTGCGGATTCACCGCGCGTGCGTAGAAATCGCTCGGCAGCAGGCCGGAAGTAGACGAAGCGATGATCGCGTCCGGCTTTGCTGCGCGACTGATCTGCTCGTGCAGCGCGAGCTTCAATTCCTCGCGTTCAGGCGCGCTCTCCTGAATGAAGTCCGCCTGCTCGACACAGGCTTCGATCGTCGCGACGAAACGCAACCTTTCCGGCGTCGCGCCCGCGGCGAGACCGGCACGCTCCAACGCCGGCCACGCGTTCGCGATGTTCTCGCGCAACTGTTTTTCCGCGCCGGGAGCGGGGTCCCAGGCGACGACGTCGAGCCCATGCGCAAGCGCGCGCGCCACCCAGCCGCTGCCGATCACGCCCGCGCCGATTGCCGCAAATGTTTTGATATCGACGATCACTGCCATTGCTGATATTTCCTTTGCCTATGAGTTCTCAGATACCGCTGCGCACGCTATCCGTTCGCAACGGACAAGCGGCATGCTCATGCGTACTGTCCCGCCGCACGCCGTTCCAGTTGCCGCTCGCCGCGCGCGGGCAAGCCGAGTTTGCGGCGGCCTTCGGCGGGTGTCAGCGCGCGGCCGCCGAGCCGTTCGATGATCTCGACCGCGCGTTGCACCAGCGTGCCGTTCGTTGCGTGGACCCCTTTGTCGAGCCAGATGTTGTCTTCGAGACCGACGCGCACGTGGCCGCCCAGCAGCATCGCCTGCGCGACCATCGGCATCTGCATGCGGCCAATGCCGAAACCGGCCCATTGCGCGCCAGCCGGCAGGCTGTCGGCCATCGCTTTCATCGTCGTGGTGTCGGCGGGAGCGCCCCATGGAATGCCGAGGCAGATCTGAAACAGCGGCGGCGCGTCGAGCAAACCTTCCTTGAGCAGTTGCTTCGCGAACCATAGATGTCCGGTATCGAAGATCTCCAGTTCCGGCTTTACGCCAAGTTCCTGGATACGCTGCGCGCCGGCGCGCAATTGCGCGGGTGTCGACACATAGATGTAGTCGCCATCGCCGAAATTGAGCGTGCCGCAATCGAGCGTGCAGATTTCCGGCAGCAGTTCCTCGACGTGCGCGAGCCGCGTCAAACCGCCGACGAGGTCCGTACCGGCGCCGAAGCGCATCGGATCTTCGCCGGGACCGATCTCGAGATCGCCGCCCATGCCCGCCGTCAGGTTGATGATCACGTCGGTGCCCGACGAGCGGATCCGGTCGACAACCTCGCGATATAGCTGCGGGTCGCGGCTGCCGCGGCCGGTTTTCGGATCGCGCACGTGGCAGTGTGCAACGGTTGCGCCGGCCTTTGCGGCTTCGATAGCGGCTTCGGCGATCTGCTTCGGTGTAACGGGAATGGCCGGATGCTTGCCGACCGTATCGCCCGCGCCGGTGACCGCGCAGGTCACGATGACTTCATGGTTCATGCGTGCTGGTTCCTGTGGATTGAGATGTGCAACTCGATGGATTGAGGCGGCGGCCGAGCGGGCGCGCACACCTGGGCGGCCCCACCTAGGCGGCCCCATCAAAGTCCGAGATAGGCTTTCACCGCCGGCAAGCCGTCCTTACCGTCGTAGGTCTTCACGCCGGCGAGCCATGCATCGAGCACCTGCGGGTTCTTCTTCAGATACGCTTTGGCGGCATCGGCGGGCTTCTCCTTGTTCATCACCGATTGCATCACCACGTTTTCAAGTTGCGTCGAAAAACGCAGGTTGCTCACGAGCTTGCCCGCGTTCGGACAGCGCGTCAGATAATCGGGGGAGGTCAGCGTATAGACACGTGCCTCGCCGTCGTTCGGACCAAATACGCCATCACTCCCGGTGAGGTATTTCATGTCGATTGTGATATTCATGGGATGCGGTTCCCAGCCGAGGAACACGACCCATTTCTTCTCGCGAATCGCGCGATCCACCGACACCAGCATGCCCGCTTCACTCGATTCGATCAGCTTGAAACCGCCGAGGCCGAACTGATTGCTGGCGATCATTTTCTGAATCGCCGCGTTCGCGCTGCTGCCGGGTTCGATGCCATAGATCTTGCCGTCGAGCTGGTCGCGGTGTTTCGCGATGTCGGCGAAAGTTTTCAGACCCGCGTCGTATTCGTAGCTCGGCACGGCGAAGGTCGCTTTAGCGCCGGTCAGGTTAGGCGGTTGCAGCACCTGGATCGATTTCGACTCGACGAAGGGGGCAATCGCCTTTTCCTGCACGGGCCACCAGTAGCCGAGCGACACGTCGAGCTGTTTGCTCTTCAGGCCGGCGAACGAAATCGGTACCGACGCGACGGTCGTCACGGGCTGATAGCCCAGCCCCTCGAATACGGTCGACGCGAGCGCGGTGGTCGACGTGATGTCGGTCCAGCCGATGTCGGCAAAATGCACCGCGCGGCAGGTGGCGGGATCCTGTGCGAGGACCGGCGACGCGGCGGTGACGGCCGCCAGACAGACCAGACAGGCAAGCAAGGCTTTGACGCGTAACTTCATGACGTTCCCTCTTCTGACACGTTAAACAGCGTGTTTCGAAACAGCCGCGCCGAGCAAAGCAGGGCGGCCTCCGGACTTGCGCCGCATGGTGCGGCATTGCGCGATCTGATATTGAGTCATGCACTGAGCTGGACCTGTGCATCGTCCGCACTGCACGAGTGACGTAACGTTAATGCCCCATATTCCCGCCAAAGCGACCGTCTGCGACCCGTTCTTGCTCCCATGCGACAACGAGGGAAAACCAGCATCGGTCGTCATTGCGGTGCAGCATCGACGGGGCCGGTGAATTTTGGTGCGCCTTGCCGCATCGCGCGCTGCTTGCTACGCTCGCCCGGAATCCCCGCGTGGCGCCCGAGGTTTGTGTCCCTCATGCACCTCTGAGCGCCCCTAAGTGCCACTAAGTGCCACTAAGTGCCCCCGTAAGTTCCTGATCGAGTCTGTGCACGATGCCCGAAGATATGTCGTTCCTGCTGCTGCCTGGCTTCTCGGCGATCGGCTTCATGTCGGCGGTCGAGCCGTTGCGCGTGGCGAACCGCTTTCGCGGCGATCTCTACCGCTGGCGCATTCTGAGTCTCGATGGCGCGCCGGTCGCGGCCAGCAACGGCATTTCGATCAATGCGGATGCGGCAATCGCGAACGTCGACGCGGCGCAGACGGTATTCGTGGTCGCGGGATTCGAGCCGCTCGCCTGCTATACGCGTGAGCTCGGCGATTGTCTGAAGCGGCTCGAGCGCGGCGGCGCGACGCTCGGCGGCATCGATACGGGCAGCTTCGTTCTCGCGGAAGCCGGGCTCCTCAGCGGTGCGGATAGCGTGACAGTGCATTGGGAGGCGCTGTCGGCCTTTCGCGAGCGCTATGCCTCGTTGAACGCAAGCCAGGAGCTGTTCGAAATCGGCGCGCGGCGCATCACCTGCGCGGGCGGCACGGCGTCGATCGACATGATGCTCGACCTGATCGGCCGCAAGCATGGCGCAGCGTTGGCTTCCGCGGTCTCGGAGCAGTTTGTCGTGAGCCGGATCCGGCAGCGTTCGGACCATCAGCGTATGGAAATCGCAGCGCGTTACGGCGTGCACAACCGCAAGCTGATTCAGGTGATTGGGGCAATGGAACAGCATATGGAGGAGCCGCTGACGCCCGACCAGCTCGCGGACGAGATCAGCGTGACGCGGCGGCAACTGGAGCGGCTGTTCTGCGCGTCGCTGAAAGACACGCCGACGCACTTCTATCTGCAACTGCGCCTCACCCGTGCGCGCGAGTTGCTGCAACAGACCGACATGTCGATCACGTCGATTTGTGTCGCATGCGGGTTCGAGTCGCCTTCGCATTTTTCCCGAACGTATCGGGCGCGATTCGGCGTCAGCCCGAGAAACGACCGGCAGGTGACAGGCGGCAGAAACGGCGGAGCGGGGCTGCCGTCGGGCGAGACAGCGCCGGCTTCGGCTTTATTGTCGGGCTTTCAATGACCTTTCGTGATAATTGTGTCGCTTTTAGCAACAGTGAATTCGCTTATTAGGGGTTTACCCTAGGTCGGCCGACTCCTAGACTGTGTCCACTGGCTGCAAACAAAAGCGTTTGCGGCGCGGCAAAAAACAATCTCTGGAGGTAGTCGTCATGAAATCCCTGATCGAAGCTGCTGTTATCGCTGCTCTTATCACTGCGCCGCTCGCGGCTTTTGCGCAATCGAACCAGCCGGTCACCCGCGCTCAGGTCCGCGCTGAGTTGATTCAACTGGAAAAGGCCGGTTACAACCCGGCCACCGCGAACGTCGACGACTATCCGGCAAACATTCAGGCAGCCGAAGCGCGCGTCGCCGCACAAAACGGCAGCGGTTACGGTTCGGCCACGAATGGCTCGTCGCAAGCAGGCAGCCGCACTGAAGTGACCCCGAGCTCGTACTCGGTTCCGGTTGCAAACTTCGGACACTAAACAGCGGTCGTGTGAGCGATAGCCTCGCACCCGTCTGATAGCTGATTGATGTCGTTGGACAGCGGCCCCGCCTTCACTTCAATGTGAAAGCGGGGCCGCTTTGCAATTGAGCGCTGAGCGAAGCAATGGGCTCCTTGACCTCGCGCGGGCGCTTAGCCCTGAACGGCAGTCAACTGCCTGAGTTGCTCCAGCAATTCGAGAGACGGTCCCACACCCCTTCCATAATCTCCACACGCAGATTCGGCCAGCGCGCGAGGACGCCGCTCACCGCGAGCGGCAGCACGAGCGTCGCAATGCTTGCCACCGCGCCGACGCGAGTCGTTCCTTTCGCGAGACTGCGCATCGCGTCGATTTCCTCGCGCGCGTGATCGGCTTCGCGTTGCAGCAGGGTGGCGTGCGGCAGCAGCGCGCTGCCGATCGCCGTAAGCTGCATGCCCTTCGAGTGCCGTTCGAACAGTGGCGCACCGACCTTATCGCACGCTGCCTATACGGTGAGCCAGGGCGGTGGAGGGACGACGCCCGCGCCAGGCATTGGGCAACTCGGTGTGATGGCCGGCATTCGCCATTCGTTCTGAGAAAGGCATTGCTATCACGCTCAAGATAAAACGGCCACGTCGGAGATTCCGACGCGGCCGTTTTTGCCGTTCTTGCGTTAGATTCCGCCGACGCACATGTACTTGATTACGACGTAGTCGTCGATACCGTAGTGCGATCCTTCGCGGCCGAGGCCGGATTGCTTGACGCCGCCGAACGGTGCGACTTCGTTGGAAATCAACCCGGTGTTGATGCCGACCATGCCGTATTCGAGTGCTTCCGCGACGCGCCAGACGCGGCCGATGTCGCGGCTATAGAAGTACGATGCGAGGCCGAATTCCGTATCGTTGGCGAGGCGGATCACTTCTTCGTCCGACGAGAAGCGGAACAGCGGCGCGAGCGGCCCGAAGGTTTCATCGCGCGCGACCTTCATGGCCGGCGTGACGTCCGCAAGTACGGTCGGCTCGAAGAAGCCATGGCCGAGCGCATGCCGTTTGCCGCCGGTGACGATGCGTGCGCCTTTGGCGAGTGCGTCTTCGATATGCGACTCGACCTTGAGCACGGCGGCTTCGTTGATCAGCGGACCTTGCGTGACGCCATCTTCGGTGCCGCGGCCGACCTTGAGTTGCTCGACGGCAACGCGCAGTTTTTCGGCGAACGCGTCATAGACTTTATCGTGTACATAGAAGCGGTTCGTGCAGACGCAAGTTTGACCGCTATTGCGATACTTCGACGCGATGGCGCCCGCGACGGCCGCGTCCAGATCCGCGTCTTCGAAGACGATGAACGGTGCGTTGCCGCCGAGTTCGAGCGACACTTTCTTGACTGTCGGCGCGCACTGCGCCATCAGCAGGCGGCCCACTGGTGTCGAACCGGTGAAGGACAGTTTGCGCACGATCGGGTTGCCGGTCATTTCCGCGCCGATTGCTTTCGGCTCGCCGGTGACGACGTTGAACACGCCGCGCGGCACACCGGCGCGTTCGGCGAGCACGGCGAGGGCGAGTGCTGATAGAGGTGTGGCTTCGGCCGGTTTGACGATGATTGGGCAACCGGCGGCGAGTGCGGGGCCGACTTTACGGGTGATCATGGCTGCCGGGAAATTCCACGGCGTGATGGCCGCGCAGACACCGATCGGTTCTTTCGTTACGACGATGCGCTTGTCGCCTGCCGGCGTGGGGATGGTATCGCCGTTGACGCGTTTGCCTTCTTCCGCGAACCATTCGAGGAACGAGGCGGCGTAGAGGATTTCGCCTTTGGCTTCCGCTAGCGGTTTGCCTTGTTCGGTGGTGAGGATTTTTGCCAGATCGTCGGCGTTTTCCAGCATCAGGTTATGCCATTTACGCAGGATCGTGGCGCGGTGTTTGGCGGTGGTGGCGCGCCATGCCGGCCATGCTGCGTTGGCCGTGTCGATTGCGCGGCGGGTTTCGGTGGTGCCCATGCGGGGCACGGTGGCGATTGTTTCGCCGGTGGCTGGGTTTTTTACTTCGAAGGTGGCGCCGTCGTCGGCGGGTTGCCATTCGCCTGCTATGTAGGCTTGGGTTTTTAGAAGAGTGGGGTCTTGGAGGGTCAGCGTTGGCATTTGGGTTTTGCTCCAGGGTTTTGGGGTTTAAGGTTTGGGCCTGCCCGGCGGGTTTGTTGTCTGGTTTTGTTTGGTGGAGTCTTGCTTTGTTCGTGGTCTGTTCTGTTGTTGGTCTTTTGGCCTTTCCTTGCTTTGTTATTGGTCTATTAGCGTTCCCCCTGTGCGGGGGGGCACCTACTGAACCTGTCCGCATTTTTGTGTGCGAGGCGGTTAGCGGAGTTACCCGCGTGCGTTGGTAAAACGCTCTCCAAACAGAATCGCGAACTGGTTCATGGCTGAGGACCAGTCGAATGCCGCCCG
>NZ_JCAQOZ010000014.1:0-169077 GCF_059567945.1 Paraburkholderia sp. BGA-UO-ETr-F12
CAGGCAGCGGCCCTCGGGCCGCTGCCTGCGAGGCGACGGTACGTTTCTTCTTCATGATCGGCATATCCATGATTTCCATCCTTCATGATATGCCCCGCCCACGAAATTACGGATAGGTCCCTGTGCGGGGCGGCACCTACTTCTCTTTGCCGGCCGCAAAGAGAAGTAGGCAAGAGAAAGCGGCTCAAACCGCTAATTCTTAAGCGGGTCCCCCGCACAGTAGCGGTAGTGGTGCATCTGGAATCCGTGCCCTCGCACATTCAGCCCTAACGACAAGGCCATCATACCTCCGGCGGCGCTGCGCGCGCCGATACCCAGTTCATAACACCGCCCGCCAAGTTTTTTTGCTCCACCCATTTACCCCGTTCCCGGTTCGTCGTTGCATCGCTGCCACCAGATGCGTTCGCTTTCCGCCTTCCCGCTTTCCCTTGTTCCCTTGTTCCCTTGTTCCCTGATTCGCCGTTGCCTCGCTGCTGCCAGCACAACGGCGGCAGCGATCGCGATTGCACCGCGAATGCGACGCACGCAATTTCATTGAAGCGGGGTTGGCCAATCAAAGCGGGAGTACCTCGCCGAGGCGAAGCCGATGGCTCCCGCTGCGCGAAGCGAAGCCGCTGTTTTCCCAGGCAGCCCCGTCCGCGACGCACGTAGTGCGGAGTGGGAGCTGATGAGCGCCTTGTCACTAGCGGGGAGTGTGCGGGGGCACGGATTCCAGATGCACCACTACCGTGGCTGTGCGGGGGACCCACTTAAGAATTAGCGGTTTGAGCCGCTTTCTTTTGCCTACTTTTCTTTGCGGCAGGCAAAGAAAAGTAGGTGCCGCCCCGCACAGGGGCAACGCTAATAGACCACTAACAAAACAAGGAAAGGCCAAAGCACCAAAAGACCAACAACAGTGCAGACCACGGACACACAAAAAAGCAACGCCAAAGAGTCAGATCAACAACAAACCCGCCGAGCAGGCAAAAAAACCAAAAAATACGCTAATCTACCCCTCCCAGCGAAGCTAAAAACCGAGCCCCCAAATGCCCTCACCGAAAACCGGCAAAATCCGCATCGGCATAGGCGGATGGACCTATGCCCCCTGGCGGGGCACCTTCTACCCTTCGGACCTCACCCAAACCCGCGAGCTCCAGCACGCGAGCAAAAACCTCACATCGATAGAAATCAACGGCACCTTCTACGGCCTGCAAAAACCGGCAAGCTACGAGAAGTGGTATCAGGAAACCCCGGAAGACTTCGTCTTCTCGCTAAAAGCCCCCCGCTACGCAACCAACCGAAAAATCCTGGCAGACGCCAGCGAAACCATCGAACGTTTCTTCGCCAGCGGCGTGCTACTGCTGAAACAGAAACTAGGCCCAATCAACTGGCAATTCGCCACCACCAAAAAGTTCGACCCCGAAGACTTCGAAGCCTTTCTGAAACTGCTGCCCGCCAGCATAGAAGGCCAAAAGCTGAAACACGCAATCGAAGTGCGTAACGACACCTTCAAAACCCCCGAATTCATCGCGCTAGCCAGAAAGTACAAAGTCGCCATCGTGCTGGCCGCCGACAGCGAATACCCGCAAATCGCCGACATCACCGCGCCCTTCGTCTACGCCCGCATCATGGGCACCAGCGACAAGGAAGCCAAAGGCTATTCGGCCAAAGCGCTCGACGCCTGGGCAGAACGCGCCCGCCAGCTCGCCGCAGGCACGACGCCGGTCGACCTCGAAACCTCGGCCGCGCCGCCCGCGAAAACCACCGCTCGCGACGTCTACCTCTATGTCATCAGCGGCTTCAAGGAACGCAACCCGGCCGCCGCCATGGCGTTGATCAAACGCCTCGAATAACGGTCATCCAGTCGGCACGCGCGAGTGTCATAATCCCGGCAGCCAGGCAACGCACCGCCCCCACGCCTTCAGGCCGCAAGGCCGCTTCACATACAAGTCCGGGAGAATATTTTGAGCGCCATCGACAATCCTTTGCACGATCAGGAAGTCGGCTCGGCCGACGCCACCCAGGACACCACGCGCATCGACGACGTTCGTATCGGCGCGGTACGTCCGCTGATTTCCCCCGCCCTGCTGCAGGACGAATTGCCCGTGCCGCCTTCGGTGCAGACGCTCGTCGAGAAAACCCGCGCGGAAATCGCCGATATTCTGCACGGCCGTGACGACCGGCTCGTGATGATCGTCGGCCCGTGTTCGATTCACGACCATGACCAGGCGATCGAATATGCCCGCAAGCTCAAAGCCGCAGCGCAAACCTACAGGGACGATCTACTGATCGTCATGCGGGTCTACTTCGAAAAACCGCGCACAACGGTAGGCTGGAAAGGCTATATCAACGACCCGCGTCTCGATGGCAGCTTTCGCATCAACGAAGGCCTGCGTCTCGCGCGGCAACTGCTGCTCGACATCAGCGGTCTCGGTTTGCCTACGGCCACGGAATTTCTCGATCTGCTCAGCCCGCAATACATCGCGGATCTGATCGCGTGGGGTGCCATCGGCGCGCGTACCACGGAGAGCCAGAGTCACCGTCAACTTGCCTCGGGGCTGAGTTGCCCGATCGGCTTCAAGAACGGCACCGACGGCGGCGTGCAGATCGCCGCGGATGCGATCGTCGCGGCACGCGCAAGCCATGCGTTCATGGGTATGACCAAGATGGGGATGGCGGCGATCTTCGAAACGCGTGGCAATGACGACGCACACGTTATCCTGCGCGGTGGCAAGCAAGGGCCGAATTACGACAGCGCATCGGTGGAAGCCACCTGCGCGACACTCAGGTCAGCCGGGCTGCGCGAGCAGGTCATGATCGACTGTTCGCATGCGAACTCGGGCAAGTCGCATTTGCGTCAACTGGAGGTAGTACAGGATCTGGCGCAGCAACTCTCGCAGCGCGAGCGCCGCATTATCGGCGTCATGCTCGAAAGTCATCTGGAAGAAGGCCGTCAGGATCTGAAAGCCGGTGTGCCGCTGCGTCACGGCATATCGATTACGGACGCCTGCGTGAGCTGGGCGCAAACCGAGCCGGTGCTCGCAACGCTGGCCGAAGCAACCCGGAAACGGCGCGCGGGCTGAACTCGCCAACGCGGCCTGCACGATCTCGCCCAACCGGTAACCGGAACTAACGGCGAGGAGGCGAGCGTGCATGACGCAAAACCAGAAGCAAGCAACGACGGCATGAACGTCAGCGCGCAACTCATGCCCGCTCCACGTCCAGGCAACATCCGGGCAACGTCCAGGCAACCAGCGCCACACGCGCCGCACTAACCACCGATTAAACACGCTCACGAGGTCAGGCAGCGCGTGATTCCTCACACCCGATGCATCGGACGCCGCGCGTTACAACAACCCGCGTGGATGCTCCGGCGCGAGGCGCGTTGCATTACGACGCGTTGACGGCTTCCTTGAATGCCTTGCCGGCGGTGAACTTCACCGTCTTGGCTGCGGCGATCTGGATTTCGGCACCGGTCGACGGATTGCGGCCCACGCGTGCTGCGCGCGCGCCGGTCGAGAAAGAACCGAAACCGACCAGTTGCACCGTATCGCCACCCACCACGGCTTTGGTCACCGCTTCGACGATAGCGTCGATGGTTTGGCCGGTGGCCGCTTTGCTTTCGCCCGTCGCTGCGGCGACTGCATCAATCAGTTCCTGTTTGTTCATAGCACTTCCCGTATGGTAATCATGGAACCGGCGCCACATCTGTTGCGCCGGGACCGACACACTAACGCATAGGCGCATATTCGCGCAAACGTTGGATGTAAGCCTTGTATCGCCCGCCCAGCGGCAATTTGACGTTTTTTTGCGCCAAAGTCCTATAAGAATCGCGCGCTTACGCATTTCTCCCGCTTTACAGTGCCTCACGCCGTATCACAATCCGTTGCAATTTCAGTGCTTTAGGGTCGGCAAAGTGATCGCCGCCATGCTTTTTTACTATGTTATGGTGGATCGTAGAGATTCGACATTCAGCACCCTGCGCGCTCAGTAATAAAAAAATCCGGGAAGATTAAAACAATGAAAATTCTCCATATTGCAACATGCGCAACGCTCGTCGCATGGTCCCGCGCCACCGCTCCGTCCTGTGATATCGCCCGCGCCGGGCAGGCCGGCACGACGAATCCGCCCATTCCCGGCGCCGAAAACCGACGGCTCGTGCGTAGATTGATGCAGCACAAATGACTCAAACCTGCGCGGCCCTCCGGGCGTATTTACCGCCCAATCCTGGCGCGCGCTTTTTTCCCGTGAAAACGCCCTCAAGGTTTGGCGCTACGCCGCCGATATACAAAGCTGCGTGTGCGGCGCAAACGTTACAAGGACGGGAATGGTTCGATTAACCAGATTGAGGGAGGCGCTGTCGGTCGCGAGAAGCGACCCTGAACTCGTACGCGCGCAACTCCAGGCATTCAGCCGCCAGGTTCCGCTGCTCTATTTCATTCTGCTCGTGAACACGCTGGCGGTCGCCGTTACGCATCTGGCGTCGGCACCCGCATGGTTGTCGATCTATTGTCCTGGGGCGCTTTGCGCACTGTGCATCATCCGTTGCGTGCGCTGGTGGCGTGTCCGGCACCGGACGCTGACGCACGCGCAGGCCGTGCTCGAACTGCGCAAGCTGATCTGGCTCTCGGGTATCTTCGGCGTCGCCTTCAGCAGTTGGTCACTGCTACTGTTTTCCTACGGCTCGCCCTATGAGCAGGCACACGTCGCGTTCTACATGGCGACGACGGTGATCGGCTGCGTGTTCTGCCTGAACCATCTGCGAGCGGCCGCGTTGCTTCCGCTTTCAATCGTCATCCTAAGCTTTTCGACGTTTCTCGTTGCCACGGGTTCGTCTGTCTTCATCGCGATGGCGGTCGACATGATGCTGGTCGGCGTCGCACTCGCCTTCATCATCGAACTCTATTACCGGAATTTTGTCGGTGTGGTGCACGCGCAGCACGAATTGCAGGTGAGCCAGCAGAACACGCAAAGACTCAGCGACGACAATTTCCGGCTCGCGAGCATCGACAGCCTGACCGACCTGCCCAACCGGCGCAGCTTCTTCGCCTCGCTGCGCGCGCTATCGGAACAGGCGCTTGGCATCGGCGGCGGTTTCAATGTCGGACTGATCGATCTCGACGGCTTCAAACAGGTCAACGACATCTACGGACATGCAAGCGGCGATCTCGTGCTGCAGGAAGTCGGCGTACGCCTGCTGGCGCTGGCCGAGCCCGGCATCTTCTTCGCGCGCCTGGGCGGTGACGAATTCGGCGTGCTGGCTCAGCACAAACTGGCGAACGAGACACTCGTCGAGTTGGGCGAGCGTATCTGCGAAGCGCTCAGCCAGCCGTATCGGGTGGCCGGCAATGTTGCCGAACTGACAGGAACGATCGGTTGGGCCGCGTTTCCTGAAGCGGGCACGACAGTGCAGCAGGTTTTCGAGCGCGCCGACGCGGCCTTGTACGTCGGCAAGGAAGGCCGTCGCGGCACGCCGGTGATCTTCTCGACCGAACACGAAACGCGGATCCGGCGCTCGAGTCTCGTCGCCCAGGAACTGCGCCATGCGAACCTGGAATCCGAACTGTTCCTTGAGTTTCAGCCGATTTACGACGCGCACTCGCAACGCACGATCGGCATGGAGGCGCTCGGGCGATGGCACAACGAGCGGCTAGGCGCGGTCAAGCCGGAGGAATTCATTCGGATTGCCGAGCGTACCGATCTGATTCTGCGCGTCACCGAAGTCCTGCTGCGCAAGGCACTCGATGAAGTATCGCGCTGGCCGTCCGATCTCTATCTGTCGTTCAATCTCTCCGCGATCGATATTTCGACTTCGCCGCGCGCCCGCCGTCTGGTCGATATCGTGCTGGCCAGCGGCGTGCCCGCGCACCATGTCAACTTCGAGATCACGGAAACCGCGGTCACCCGCGATTTCGAGCAGGCCCACAGTTCGCTCACGATGATCAAGCAAGCCGGCTGCCGCGTCTCGCTCGACGATTTCGGCACCGGTTATTCAAGCCTCAGCTACGTGCATCGCCTGCCTTTCGATACGATCAAGATCGACCGCAGCTTCATGACCGATGTGGATTCCAATAGCGCATCGAAGAAGATCGTCAAGTCCGTGCTCGACCTGTGCAGAAACCTCGGACTCGAATGCATCGTCGAAGGACTCGAAACCTCATCGCAAGCGGACGTCGTCAAGGCGTTGGGCGCTCGCGCCATGCAGGGCTATCTGTTCGGCAGGCCGATGCGGGCGAGCGCGGTGCCGACCTATCTGGAGGCGGCGCGCGCGCAGAGTCACATTCTTGCGACGTGAACAACGCTCGCCTCCACCTGATTGCGCGAATCAGCGCGATGCGCGTCAGATGCCCCACGCGCGACTAGCGCGGCACGGTGTCGTATTCCAGCTTCGGATACCAGTCGCTGCCACGGCCGCCGGGCGTCATGTCGAGCACCGTCCAGATCGGCATCACGTCGGGGGCGCCGCGCGGATCCTGACCGGGGTCCGCGGTCCACGGCCCCATTTCCGCGCCCCAGAAGTGCCGCACCGTGCCGCCTGAACGTGTGAACACGTTGAAGGCGGGAACATCGCCGCCTTCCGGATCTTCATCGGCGTAGTCGCGGTTAAAAGTATTGCCGTTCGACGAATACATCCGCAGATGCCGCCAGCCGCGCTCTTTCTTGAATGCCACCAGCTTGTCGATCGGCGAGCGCCCGATCACGGCAAAAGCGACGCGTTGCAGGATATCGGGCATTTCGCCGTCGTAAGCGCCCAGCAGCGAGGTGCACATCGGACAGGGCCGCGCGCGCTGCGGGCCGTACATCCAGTTGTAGGTGACGAGCGTGTCGTGCGCGCCGAACATCTCCGCGAGCGTGACCATGCCCGCTTCGCCCTCGAAGCGATAGTCCTGCGGCACGACCCCGCCGGGCGGCAGCGCGCGGCGCTGCGCGGCCACGCGTTCGATGTGGCGGCGCAACTCGATTTCCTCGGCCAACAGATCGTTGCGGGCACGGCGATATTCCGTACTCTCGCCGGGAAACCGGCGCGGCGAGTCGGCCAGCAGGCGGGCCGGTTTCAGCGTTGATGCGGATGGGTCTACATTGCTCATCAGCCACCTCCTCTCACGAAAAAAAGGATAAAGGGCACGATTGCGGCGGACGGCAAGCGCGCATTTTTTGCCCTTATAGAGCGACGACGAACGACGTGCCGGCAAATCGACAATGTCGATGAAATTTTTCTGCGCGCCGTCCGCCGTGTCCGCGACCGCATCCGGGCACCGCCGTTCGGCAAACGGACAAGACCGTGGCAAGCCGTAGCCGCCCCTCGGCTGACAATCGAAACCCTATTGCAAGGTATCCTTTCGCGAATCAACCCGCGCGCACCGACGCGCTCTTGCACCGTCACCGTTATTACGGCGCCCGCCGCCTTGGGGATGCACCATGCCGCTTCGTCTGCCACCTCTGCCCGCGCTTCGCTTCTTCGAGGCGGCCGGCAGGCATCAGAGTTTCAAGCTCGCCGCCGCCGAGTTGAACGTCACGCCTAGCGCGATCAGTCACGGCATCGTTGGCCTCGAGCAGTCGCTCGGTGTGGAACTGTTCGTGCGCGAGCCGCGTGGCATTTCGCTTACGGCAGCGGGCGCCGACTATCTGTCGTACGTATCCGAAGCGTTTTCGCTGATCGCAATCGGCACGCAGCGCCTGCCGAACCACCGCGCGAATCGCCCGATCGCGCTAAGTTGCGCGCCCACGCTAGCCTCGCGCTGGCTGCTGCCGCGCCTCGGCGCGTTTCGCTCGCGCTGGCCGGACGCGAACATCACCGTCGACACATCGCATCGTCAGGTCGGTTTTCCCGTCGACGGTTTCGATTTCGCCATTCGCCTGAGCCGTGCCCCGGTCGCGGGAACCGCCTGGACCCGTCTGTTCGGCGAACGCCTCGTGCCGGTGTGCAGTCCCGCCTATCTGGACAATCTGCGCAACGGGCACGGGCATCTCGATCTGCGCCGCGCGACACTTATTCACGTGAACTCGGCCAGCGAGGACTGGCAGGCGTGGCTCGATGGTGTCGGCGTCGAGGGCGACCCCGTCGACCTCAGCGACGGGTTGCGCGTCGACACGATCCAGCTCGCGTTCGAAGCCGCGAGCATGGGTCTCGGCGTCGCACTCGGCAGACGTCCGCTGATGGACCGCGATCTGGCGAGCGGCGCACTGGTCGAGGCTTGTCCACAAACCATCGCCTCGGCCAACGCGTATTGGCTCGTGAGCGCGCAAGACGCGGACAGCGCGGCGCATCGCCCGGAATTGCTCGACTTCAAACAGTGGCTGCTCGGCGAGGCAGCGCAATTCGCCAATCCGTCCGGTAGCGAAGTCACTGAACCGCCTCACCCCTATCGCTGAATCGCTGCATCTCCGAAGCGCTAAATCTACGAATCTCTGAACCGCGACGTCACCCCGAACAGGTGAGCCACACTCACCTGTCGTCAAAATCATTTCCTTTGCCGCGTCTGACGCTCGCTGCGACCATGGTGTCGAAGGAGATCAGAACCATGTCCACCGCCAATAGCAAACGCTTCGCCTTCCCCCTGAGCCACACGACGCTCGTAATCATCGCCGGCGCGCTGATTCTGAGCGCCGCAATGGGCATCCGGCAGACCTTCGGCCTCTTCATCGGGCCATTTTCGTTCGATCGCGGCCTGCCCGTCACGCTGATCGCTTTCGCCATCGCGCTGCACAATCTGGTGTGGGGTTTCGCGCAACCGTTCGCGGGCGCCGCCGCCGACCGCTACGGCTCGGCGCCGGTAGTCGCGTTCGGTGCCACGACGTTCGCGGCCGGCCTAGGTATCGCGGCAGTCGCGCCGTCCGGCCCCATGCTGATCGTCGGCATGGGTCTGCTGGTCGGGATCGGTGTCAGTTGCACGACCTTCGGCGTGGTGTTGCCGGCGGTCGGCCGCGTCGCCTCGCCCGAAAAACGCAGCATGGCGATGGGTCTCGTTAGCGCGGGCGGCTCGGCAGGCCAGGTGTTGATGATTCCGCTCACGCAGAGCATCCGCCTCAGTGCCGGTATCGCCACCTCGCTGTTCGCGCTGGCTTTTCTGATGCTGCTCGTCGCACCGCTCGGCATGGCGCTCGATCGGCGCCAGCGTGTCGGCACGTTCGTTCAGGAGCCACCCGCCGCACCGCTTCGCAAGGTGCTCGGCCAGGCCATGCGGCATCGCGGCTACCTGCTTCTCACACTCGGCTTCTTCACCTGTGGATTTCAACTCGCGTTCATCGCCACCCATCTGCCTGAATATCTGACGCTCTGTCATATGCCGATCGGCCTGGGCGCCACGGCGCTGGCGCTGATCGGCCTGTTCAACATGGCGGGCAGTTGGGGATGCGGCTGGCTCGGCGGCCGCTTCCGGCAGCACCATGTGCTCGGCTGGCTCTACCTGATTCGAAGCGTGACGATCGGCGCGTTCTTCCTGCTGCCTAAAACCTCCGCGTCGGTCGTCATCTTTGCGGCCGTGATGGGGCTCACCTGGCTCGGAACCGTGCCGCTTACGAGCGGGCTCGTGGCAAAAGTGTTCGGCACGCGGCACCTCGGCAGCCTCTTTGGGGTCTGCTTTCTGAGCCACCAGATCGGCTCGTTTCTCGGCGCGTGGCTAGGTGGCCTGGTGTTCGATCTGACCGGCTCCTATTCGCTGCTGTGGGAAGCCACGATGGTCGCCGGACTCATCGCCGCGATGCTGCATTTCCCGATCGACGACAGGACGGTCGGTACGCCGGCCATCAGGGCCGAGCCGGCGGGCGCATAGGCGAGCGCGTGGACGTAGGGGCAAGCGTGCGTGAACACGCAGCCGCACGCCGCCTGTCAGCCGCGGACCCGCGGCAAGCGCTCCGAGGCTATTTGCGGGGCGCATCCGCCGCTGCTTTCGGCACGCGCCCCATCAAATAGAACTCGTCGTTCGGGCGCATGGAAATGACGTTGGCCATCCGGTTCGACAAACCGAAGAATGCCGTGATGGCCGCGATATCCCACACGTCTTCATCGGAAAAACCATGCTCCCGCAAGATCTGAAAATCGGCATCGCCGACCGCGCCGGAGTCACGGCAAACCTTCAGGGCAAAGTCGAGCATCGCCGCCTGGCGCGCCGTGATATCCGCCTTGCGATGATTGACGGCCACCTGATCCGCCAGCAGCGGCGCCTTTTCGTAAATGCGCAGAATCGCGCCGTGCGCGACCACGCAGTACAGGCACTGATTCACGGCGCTCGTGGCGACCACGATCATCTCGCGCTCGCCTTTGCTTAAGCCGCCCTCTTTCAGCATCAACGCGTCGTGGTACGCAAAAAACGCGCGGAATTCGTCTGGCCGGTGCGCCAACGTCAAAAACACGTTTGGAACAAAACCCGCTTTCTCCTGCACTTCAAGGATGCGCGCCCGGATATCGTCTGGCCATTCGCCCGGTTCGGGCACGGGGTAGCGGCTGATCGGCTGAAGCGTTGCCATGCGGTGTCTCCGTTGTCTCTGTCTATGCGGCGATTGTAGCAACCGGGCCGCGAAACACAGTTGCGCGACGCGCATTCCCATAACCCGCCTTCCAGACGTCCATGTATTCCTGTATTTTCGCTGGATTAATTCTCGAAGACCGAGAGGATCCATGGATCGTCTGGAGGCAATGTCAATTCTGGTGGCCGCGGTGGAGACCGGCAGTTTTTCGGCCGCGAGCCGCAAACTGGGAACGCCGCTGCCCACCGTCAGCCGCAAGGTGGCGGAGCTGGAGGCGCATCTGAACGTGCGGCTGCTGGTGCGTTCCACCCGCAAGCTGACCTTGACCGACGCGGGCGAGGCCTACCTCGCCGCCTGCAAGCAGATCCTCGAACAGGTGAACGAAGCTGAAAGCGCGGCGGCGGGCGAGTACAGCACGCCGCGCGGCGAACTCGTCGTCACAGCACCGATGGTGTTCGGACGCCTGCACCTGCTGCCCATCATCAACGACTTTCTCGCGACCTTCCCGCAGATCGCCGTGCGTCTGGTGCTGGCTGACCGCACGCTGCATCTGCAAGACGAACATATCGATGTTGCCCTGCGCATCGGCAAACTGCCGGACAGCAGCATGGTCGCGACCCAGGTCGGCACGGTCTGCCGGGTGGTGTGCGCGAGCCCACGTTACCTCGCGCAAGCCGGCGCACCGGAAAGCCCCGCCGACCTCGCCCGCTTTGCCTGCATCAATGTCGACTCGCTGCCGTCCGGGCCTATCTGGACCTTCGCGCCGCGCGGCGCGAAACAGCAGGCCGTGCCGGTCCATCCACGGCTGTCCGTCAATAATGCTGAGGCCGCCATCGATGCGGCTGTCGCCGGTGTGGGCCTCACCCACGTGCTTTCATACCAGGCCGCGCGGGCCGTCGAAGAAGGCAAGCTGCAACTGGTGCTGCGGGAATTTGAACCCGAACCGATACCGGTGAGCCTGATGCACGCGGGACAAGGGCCATTGCCGCTGAAAACCCGCAGTTTTATTGATTTCGCAACGCCGCGTTTGCGCGCTGCGCTAAGGAGCGACAGGGACCGGTTGCTCGGCGGCGGGGCGGCACATGCGGCCGCCCCGCCCCCTTGAGTTTCCGCGGGTGTTCAGCCCGCCTCGCAGCGTCTTTTCACAAACCTGTGCTTAAATCCACAAAGTGCGCGGCGGCATGCGCGGCGGCCGGTTGAACGTGCTGCCTCATCCCGTTTCCCGCCGTCCGGCAGGAAGTAGCAATGCGTGACGTATTCGCAGCGCACGCCGACTGAGCAGGAACCGAGCGGAAACCTGAGCAGGGACTCGGCGCCGACTGTTTCAAATCCTTCCAGGGTATCAAGAGGAGCGTGGTTGTGTGGCATTTTCCGGTTGCGATTCCACCCTCGCTGGGCGTATGGGCCGTCTTCATGAGCGTGCTCGTCACGCAACTGGGCCTGCCGATTCCAGCGGCGCCGATGCTGATCCTCGGCGGAACCATGGCCGCAATGGGACAGACCACTTACGCCAGCGTCGTGGGCGCCGCTGTCGGCGCAACCCTGATCGCGGACACGCTATGGTTCTTCACCGGGCGGACGTACGGCCGGCGCCTGCTGAATCAACTGGTGCGCTTCTCGCTCTCGCTCGACACCACCGTGCGTGTCGCCCGCAACACTTATGAACGGTACGGCGCGCCGATTCTCACCGTCGCGAAGTTCCTGCCCGGCCTCGGCCTGGTCTCGGCGCCGCTGCTCGGCACCACACCCATCAATGTCGGTGTATTTCTGCTGTGGGATTTTATCGGCGCGGCCTTGTGGGCCAGCGTCTGGGTGATCGGCGGCGCGGCACTGCATGATCAGATCGTGCAACTCGTACTGCTCGTGCGCCATAACGGCGGCACGATTTTCGACGCATTCGCGGCGATCTTCGTTGTCGCACTCCTCTATCGCTGCGTACGCCGCTGGCAATTTCGACGCTGGCTCGCGCACGTGCGCATCTCGCCGGATCAACTCGACGAGTTGATGAAATCCAATGAGCCGCCACTGATCCTCGACGCGCGGCCACGCAGCATACGCGCGAAAGAATCGCACCGGATCGCGGGTGCGCAGTTGCTCGACCTCGATTCACCGGAGCCGCTGGATCCCGAGTTACTGAAGCGGCCGATTGTCGTTTATTGCGTCTGCCCTAACGAAGCAACGGCCAAGCGGATCGTCAATCAGCTGCACCGGAAGAACATCCACCACGTCCGCGCGCTCAAGGGCGGTCTCGACGCATGGGAAAAGCGCGGCTATCCGGTCGAGCCGCTGCCGCCCGACTTCGAGACGGCGATGGCTCATATGGCGGAAGACGCGGGCGATGAAGGCGAGTACACCGTGAGAGCGAGATTGGCGAAGTGACACCCGGCACGACTGCGCGCCACGAAAGTTGTGGCGTGGCAGCCCGCCATTCAGCCTGACTGCTACGCCACGCCGTACGGGTTCCCGGTCAGATCCTGGCGGTAAACGTCAGGCCAAAAACACGCGGGTCGCCATACAACACCGGATACGCGCCATAAGACGGCAACAGCTCCAGTTTTTTATAGACCTTGTTAGTCAGGTTCGTCACGTAGCCGGTGAGAATATATTTCTGATTCGACGACACATAGGACACGTGCGCATTCATCACGGTATAGCCCGACTGCCACAACTGCGGAATAGTCTGACGCGTCGCGCTGAAGTACTCGGTGCTGCGATAGTTGATATCGCCCCCTACTGCAATCGAGCCGACCGGCAACGGCACACGGTACTCGCCGCCGACGTCGATCGTCGTGTGCGGCGAACGTGCGAACGAATTGCCCACTGCGGTTGGCACATTGGCAAACTCAGTGAAGCGCGTATTTAGCAGCCCGAGGTTAGCGAACAGGTAGAGGCTGTTAGTCGGCTGCGCCTTCAATTCCAGCTCAAACCCATCGGCGCGCCCCTGCCCGGCGTTCGACAAGGTAGACACCGGCGCGCCGCCCAATGGATTCGGCGCCAGTGCAAACACCTGAATGTCGCGATAGTCGTAGTGGAAGACGCTGGCGTTCACGGTCAGGCGCTTGTCGAACCATTCGCTTTTGATGCCCGCCTCGTAGTCGGTCAGGTACTCGGGCGTGACTGTCGAAACCGTGCTTTGCGTATAGGCGCTGCCGTTGTAGCCACCTGAGCGGAAGCCGCGCGCATAACGGATATAGGCCCGCACGTTGTTGCTGATCGCGTATTCGGGCGTCAAATCCCAAGTCGGCGCGCGCCACGTGTTGGTCTGGTTCTGCCGCGCGCTGACGGCAAGTGGCGACGTGATCGACGACGGGTCCCACCAGTTGTTCACATCGCTGAACGAAACGGGGCCGCTATTCTGCAAGCCGGTCAGATTGATCGTTTTGCGTTCGATCGTATAGCGCAGGCCGCCAGTCAGGTTGAAGCGATCGGTGAAACGATACTTTGCGCTGCCGAACACGGCGGCGCTTTGCGTATGCTGGGTCAGTTCAGTCAGGTGGTAATACGTTGAGGACGGACCACCCGGCGCATCCGGCAAGCCGCCGCCCGCCCCCTCCTCGCTCAGTTCCTCGGTGAAGAAATGCGCGCCGGCGATCCAGCTCAGCCGATCGTTCTGCGGCGACTCGAGACGGAACTCCTGTGAGAACTGATGCGATGCGAGCGTATCGTGCGAACGCGCGGCGTCGTAAGGTGAATAGTCTTCATCGTCCTGATACCAGCGGTTCAGGCCTTCCAGCGCGGTAATCGAGGTGAGCGTCAACGCGCTGTTGATATGCCAATGCGCGGTCAGCGAGCCGCCATACGAGGCAATATGATCGCTCGACGCCGCATTGAGCGAAACCGTTTGCGGATCGCTCGACCCGACGAAACCGAACTGGTTGGCACCGTTCGCGCCGGCCCCTTGTGCGTGCCACGGGTCGCCGCCGCCCGTGTAATTGCGGCCATGGATATTCAGCAGGAAGTCGGAATTCGAAGTCGGCACCGCCAGTAACTGGAAGCGCACCGCGTTATCGTGGAAGCCGCCGAAACGGCCGCCCGACACGGTGTTGGTGTAGAAGCTATCGCCGTTCTCGTGATAGACCGAAAGGCGTGCCGCCAGCACGTCGTTGCTGCCGATCGGACCGCCGATCGCGGCTTCGGCGAGGCGGCTGTTGTACTGACCGATACCGACCTTGCCGTAGCCATCCACGTCGAAGGTCGGCTTCTTCGACGTCAGACTGACTGCGCCGCCAATCGTGTTCTTGCCCCACAGGGTGCCTTGCGGACCGCGCAACACCTCGATATGGTCGAGGTCGAAGAGCGGAAAGCCCTGGCCAAACACGCTGTTGATATAAACGTCGTCGAAATAGACACCGATCGGGCTCAACGACAGATCCGACGGATCGTTGCTGCCGACACCGCGCAGGAACCAACGCGGCCTTTCACGCCCTTCGGTGGACTGCGCCGTGAAGTTCGGCACGTACTTGGTGATGTCGTTGACCACCCGCAGTTCATTATTCTTGATGCTGTCGCCGCTCAATGCGGTCACCGCAACCGGCACCTCCTGAATGCTTTCCTTGCGTCGGCGCGCGGTCACCGTGACGGTTCCCAGATTGGTATCGGCCACGGCCTTGTTCGCACTCTTCGCTTTCGGCTTCCCCTGTACCGCTGGTCCGGTTGCGTCAGCAGAAGCGCCGCCTGCCGCACCGGTTGACGTGTTATCAGCGGCCCATGCAGGCGATATCAGCACGCCACCAGCAAGCACTCCCCCGAGCGCGACGACGAGTGTTTTTCTCTTGAACATTGACTTCGCTATCCTTATTCAATCGTTGTTTGATTTCGCCCGCAACGGGGCTCCCATCTTCGTGCGCGAGCGATGCACCACGCATGGCGTTCTCTAATGCAAGTCGGATGCCAGGCGAGGAGGTCCGTCACGCAAGGCTTGCGTGAATGAAGCGAGGAGGTATTGCTGCTGGTGCACCCGTGAGATGGTGTTGAGGTGTTGCATACGCAGCACCTCAACACGAACGGCTACGAATTAGCGATGGGAAAAGATGATTCTGAATCAGTCCATCAGGATGCCGAATCTGTTCTGGCGCAAGAGCCACAGCACACTTCGCAACTCATGCTGCTAACGCGGCGCCGCGTAACGATGCGATTGGGCGAGCGCGCGCGGATCGATCCACGCGTGGATATCGAAGTCAGCCGGCAGAAAATCCCATTCCACGAGGAAACGCTTGAAATCATCGAGCGCGGCGATCGATGTATCGTCAAGATCGGTGCGCAGGCGTTGATGTACGTCGTCGCCATAAGCAAGTCGCAGCCAGTCGTCTCCCGAGCCGGTTTCCCGGCCCAGATAACCGAGCACTTCCTGCTTGTGCCCGCGCGCCCAGCCGTCCACGTCGATCACCCGGGCCAGAAAGCGGCTAACGATGTCCGGATGGTTGTCGAGTGTGGCCGCATTGACGGTCAACGGCCGTGGCGAGCCGTTGTTGATGCGAACCTTCGGCTCCGGATGAAAGCCGATGTCGATCACGATGCGTGCGCCGATCAGGTAGGCACTCTCCAGACCGAGCGAGCCCTTCACATAGATCGCGTCGACTTCGCCCCGCACCAGCGCCGCGATTTCCGCGGAATAGAGACGGCGGCTGCTGACGCTGCCCGGATTGCTGAACGACGCCGTGGGTAACGCGCCACCATCCACAGGCTCGCGCACGTTGACAGCCGCGATGTCGATCAGCTCGACGTCGCGCGCGGACAAGCCTTCGAGTTCCAGCACGCTGACGAAACCGCGCAACGCCGCCGCGCGAAAAATATCGATCCTCTCGCCCGCGCGCCTGGGCAAACCGACGCGGCGCCCACGCAGGTCCTTCGCCGTGCGAATGCCCGATTCGGGCAGCGCGACGATCGCCTGCGCTTCGTCCACCCACGTTAGCGCGATCACCCGGGTATCCGCCCCGGCCGAGCGCGCCCACAGCGCTGGAATGCTGCCACCCTGGCGAAACGAATTGTCCAATGTGTGATCGACGTGCGAGGCGCGCAGCGCCGCGTGCTGCGTTTCCTGCAACGAGCGTACGGTAATGCCGTCGCGCGCGAATTCATCGTCGAGCCAGCCGAGATGCGCGGCGATGCCAAGTGGCGTCGGCACCGGACAGCGCGTGTACCAGATCGACTGGATGTTGTCTGAAACCGAAGTGCTCATGAAGTGTTCCGGTGAGGAATCGCGAGATCGCGAGGTTGAGAAGCCGACGCGATTGATTAGCCGTTGTTGGCCGTCAATACCGATAGCCTGCTGATGCCGGCGTGCTCGATCGCCGCCATCAGCTTCGCCACGGTGCCGTAGGGCACGCCTTCATCGGCCTGCAGATTGAGCGCGACGTCCGGGTTGCTCGCCTTGAGCGCCGACAGCTCGGCGCCAATCAGGTGTAGATCGGTGGCCCGTTTGTCGAGGTACACCACGCCCTTCGCGTCGACACTGACGGTCACCGCCGGTTTCTGGTCGGCGGCTGCGGTGGCGACCGTTCTGGGCAGATTCACGTGCACTGCATTGTTCAGCAGCGGTGCGGTCACGATGAACGCGACCAGCAGCACGAGCATTACGTCGACGAGCGGCGTGATGTTGATTTCGCTCAGCACGTCGTCGTTATCGGAAGAGGATGAGAAGGCCATTATGCGAATGCCTCGTTGACGGTTTTCAGACTCGGCTGCGCACGGGCGGCCGCGCCCTGCACGCGGAATCCGGCTTTCTGCGCGAGCGTAACGAAGTCGGTGGCAAAGCCGTCGAGATCGGCGGAGGCCGCTTTCACCCGGCGTACGAAGAAGTTATACGCAAGCACGGCAGGCACCGCGACCGCGATGCCGATGCCGGTTGCCACCAGCGCCTCGCCGATTGGGCCCGCCACCACGTCGATACTGGCCGACGCGCTGTGTGTGATCGCCGTCAGCGCGTGAATAATGCCGAACACGGTGCCGAACAGGCCGACAAACGGCGCGGTGCTGCCGATCGACGCGAGCACGGCGAGACCTGCTTCGAGACGGCGGCGTTCATTCTGGATCTGCTGGCGCAGGTGACGCTCCAGCAGATCGTGGCGGCTCCAGCTATGTTCGAGGTCCTGACCATTGCCTTCGTCGGCGCGCTGCAAGGTCTCGAAGCCAGTCGCGGCCACGCGGCCCACCGGGCTCAGCCCAGGTTCCACCGCGGCGGCCGCGTGGAAACTGCTGGCCGCCCAGAATTGCCGGGTGAAGCGCCGGCTCTGCACGCTCGCGCGCACGCTTTGCAGCGCCTTGACGACAATGAGGGTCCACGTCACCACCGAGAAAATCCCCAGCAGCCAGAGGGCGCCCTGCACGATAAAAGTCGTTGAAATGCCATTCATGATGATCGATTCCTTGTAGTTCAAAATCCGGCGCGAAACTCCGTTCAAGATCCGGATCCGGTGTTGAAGAGTCAGCACGCGCTTCGGCCGCCATGCGGATAGCGCAGGTCAACCCAGCTTGAAGTCGATCGGTACGTTGACCCAGCCGTCGATCGCTTCGTCTCCCCGTTTGGCCGGCACGAAAATCCAGCGCCGGACCGCGGCCAACGCGGCGTCGTCCAGCATCCTGCGGCCGCTGCTGGTCCTGATATCGACCGAGTCAGGTTTGCCGTTCGCCAGCACATGCACGCGCAGAAGCACATGTCCTTCCCATCCCTGGTCCTGCGCGATCGGCGGATAGTCGGGTGCCGGGTTGTGCAGATACGCGGCGTTGCCGATCGGCGCGGTTTCGGCCGGCGCCGCGGATGGCGCCGCCGGCACGGGCGCAGGCGGCGCCGGAACATGCACGACGGCTGTGTCGGCCGGGGCCGGTGCCGGCGCGGCTGCCACCAGTGGCGCGAGTGGCGCGGGCGAAGGCTTCGGCGCGGCTCGCGTCAGCGGGCGTGGCGGCGGCGCCTGCTGTTTGAGCGGCTGCGGCACGGGCGGCGGCGCCTGCTTCGCCTGTGGCAAGGGCACCGGTGGCCGCGTCAGCTCGACCGTCATCGGCAGCGGCCTGGGCGGCACGACAGGCGCGAGCGGTGCGTCGTGTCTATGCCGTGCCACAAGCAGGAATCCTGCGTGCAACGCGAGGATCAGCAGCGCGGCAGCGCCGGTCTCGCCCCATGTCCTGTGTGTCGCGCGGGTCTCAGGTTCAGCCTCATGCCGCACCGCAGGCACGCGCTGCGGCGGCGGCTGCGTGGCCGCGGGCGCATTGAACCGCTGCACCGCCGAGCCGCGCCAGCGCGCCGCATGACGGCGCGCAGGCGTACCCGAACCCTCCATGGTGAGAAACGTCACGGTCTACTCCTTACTGGTTTGCGTGCCGCGCAAGAGCGCTCCAACTAAGCGACCCAGGCACGGCGATACTTCGATATGTCGGTGTACGGTTGCGGCTCGACCCAGGCGCGCGCATCGAAGTCGTGTTCGAGAAAGCCCCACTCGAACAGGAAGTCCTTGAACGCCACCAGACCGTCGATCGAGGTCTGCGAGAGATTGGTTTCCAGATGCCGGTGCACATCGCTGCCATACGCGTAGCGCACCCACTCGTCGGATGAACGGGTCTCACGGCCGATGTAGGCAACGGTCTCGGCCGGATGTTTCGTCGCCCAGTCGCCGGCCGCCACCACGACGGACACGAACCGGCTGACGAGATCGGGGCGCTCGTCGATGAGCGCCTGATCCACTGTCAACGTGCGCGGCGTGCCGTTGCCGATACGCACCAGCGGATCGGGATGCGCGCCCAGGTCGATCACCACGTGCCCGTCGATCAGATGCACGGTTTCGAGTCCGGCCACGCCCTTCACGAAAATCGCATCGACATCGCCGCGCACCAGCGCAGCAACCTCGAGCCCGTACTCATGCGGCCGGCGAAACGGCGATGCACTGCCTCGCGCGTCCTCCAGGCGGCCGATAGCGATCCGCGCTTCGGCCTCGGCGCGCGTCGGCTCGGGTAGATCGACCCATTGCGCGTCGCCGTGTCCGAGACCTTCGAGCTCAAGCGCGGTTAGAAAGCCCTTGAGCGCCGCAGCGCGCCAGAAGTCGATACTGATCGCATGCTGGGGCAGACCGAGACGCCGTCCGCGCAGATCGCGCGCGTGGCGGATGCCACTGCGAGGCAGCGTGACGATCGCCTGAAATTCATTGGTCCAGGAAAGGCCGACGACGCGCGTCGCTGCGCCTCGTGAACGTGCCCACAGCGCCGGGATGTTGCCGCCCTGACGAAACGACGAGGGCAAGCTGTGATCGAAATGCGACTCGCGTTTGGCGGGCTCGCGGGTCTCCTGCAGCGAATTCAGGGTGATGCCGTCCGGTCCGAACTCCTCGTCGAACCAGCCACGGTGAACCGCAATGCCGAGCGCGGTCGGCACGGGACAGCGGGTGTACCACAGTGCAGTGGACGTCGCGGCTTGCGCAACGGTTGTACTCATCGTTGAATTCCTTGGTTGTTGTCTGTGGACCTGAGCGCCACCGGCTTACGCCAGCGCGACCCGCAATGCCGAGGCCGTTCTGCGCGCATCGATCGCTCCCGCCACCAGCGGTAGAACCTCCTCGCCCACGCGGTACGCTTCTTCCAGATGTGGATTGCTCGCCAGAATGAAGGTCGATACGCCAATGTCCACGTACTCGGCCAGCCGCTCGGCGACCTGCTCGTGGCTGCCCACGATCACGCAGCCGGGACCGCCGCGGATCTTCGACATACCGGCCCACAGGTTCGGCCCGACAATCAGATTGTCGAAATGCTGGGTATTGCCCTGGTGCAGCGCGAACTGCCGCTTTGCCCCAACCGACTCCGAATCGCCGACACCTGATGCGCGCCGCGTGCCAACCAGTTGCGTCGATTCGCTGACGGTGGCGAACATCTGCCGCAACTCGGCCCACGCCTGCTCTTCCGTCTCTCGCGCGAGAATGTCGATGCGCATGCCGAAGCGCAGATCGCGCTCCGCGTTTTGCGCATCGAGCGCCTGGCGGGCGCGGTCGATCACCTCTTTCTGTCTGGCCAGCGGCTCGCCCCAACTCAGATGCACGTCGCCGTGTTTGGCGGCCACCGCCATCGCGGCGTCGCTGGCGCCGGCCAGATAGATGCGCGGCACGGGCTGACTGGAGAGCGGCGCGACCAGGCCGCCCGCTTCGACCTGATAGAAGCGGCCCTTGTGCGTGTAGGGTTCTCCGGCGGAGTAGCCCTTCACCACGTCGAGAAATTCATCGGTGCGGGCGTAACGGCTGTCATGATCGATAAAGTCGCCGTACGCGCGCTGATCGGCTCCGCCGCCGCCCGTCACGATGTTCCACTCCACCCGGCCGCGGCTGATCCGCTGCAGACTGGCGGCCATTTGCGCGGCATACGCCGGATGCATGAACCATGGCTGCATCGCGATCAGCAAACGCAGGTTGCGGGTTTCACGCGCCAGCGCGGCGGCCACCACCCACGGCTCCTCCGTAAAGCGGAAGATCGGAATCAACGCGCCATGAAAGCCGACCAGGTCCGCTGCGCGCGCCACCTGGGACAGGTAGTCGATGTAGCCGAACTCGTCGCTATCCGTTTTCGGCGCGACCCGCGAGGCCGTCTGGTTATTCCATTCGCCACGGGTATGCCGGTCGTGCGCGCGTCTGCCGTCGCCATGCATCGGCAAGCGCCACAGAAATTCGACAGCCATTGATCTGTTCTCCTTGGTTTAAGCGTCAGGTCGGACTCGCACTGACACGAGCCGCAACCGGTTCGGCACCTCTCTAAGCACGGCCTATGCCAATTGCAATGACCCGGTCTCCGGTCGGCATGCGAATGCGCGACGGCCACACGCGTTGCGGCCTCATCGGCCCGCATCAACACGCATCGATCCCTGCTCTGCCGGAGCGCGCACCAGGTGCTGCATCAGCACCCCACGTGTTGCCAGCGCAACATCGCTTCGCGCAACTGCTGCTGCAGCAACACTCGCCCGCGCGGTCGCCACTCGATCCGCGCAGCCTGCCCCGGCGTGCGCAGCCGAGCCGCATGCCTGCCAAGGCCTGCCACAGCGACCGCGCGTGCCTGGCCTGGAATTTGCATTTATCCGTCCGCGCCGCCGCTACCGCTTTCGCGCGCCGGCCAGTGCGCAAGACGAACCTCGATATGGAAAACACACATGACAGACAGGCCCGATTCGTCATCGGACAAACAGCATCCCTTCTGGTACGCACGTTCACCGGTACCGACGCCGCTCGGCATCGCCGTGCATCTCGGCTGGCTCAACGGCGAATCGTCGGCCGACGGCGTCGCGATCCGCTCATTGCGCGACTCGGCCGGACACGACGCGTCGTCGATCAGCGACCACACGCTGGCGATGTCGTTTCGTCAGGGCGGCAGCATCCCGGCGATGTGGGCGCGCTCGCATCGAGCGGATACGCGCGTGATCGGTTTATCGTGGGTCGATGAATCGCAGTTGATCCTGACGCTGCCGGGCTCCGGCATTCAGTCGGTGAAGCAGTTACGCGGCCGGCGCCTCGCGATTCCGCGCCGCCCGACTGATCGCATCGACATTTTTCGCGCATCCGCATTGCGTGGCTTCCTCAATGCACTGAGCCTGGAGGGCATGACAACGCGCGATGTCGAGTTGATCGATGTTGAAGCCCGCACGCTGCAGGCTGTCGGAGACGATCCCGCTACGGAGCTCTTTACCTTGCCGCTCGGCCTTTCGAGCCGCGCGTTGTATGCCGCCGAAGCGAGCGCCCTGCTGCGCGACGCGGTGGATGCGATCTACGTGAAGGGCTCGGTTGGCCTGGAGGTTGCGCAACTGATCGGTGCGCAAGCGGTAATCGATATCGGGTTTCATCCAGAACCGCATATCCGCAATAACAACGGCACGCCGCGTCCGCTCACGGTGAACGCGGAAGTGCTCGCCAATCATCCGGATATCGTCGCCGGTTTTCTGAAGCTCGTGGTCGCCGCGGGCGACTGGGCGCGCACGCATCCTGACGAAACCGCGCAGTACGTATCGCACGAAACCGCATCGGCGGTCGAGTGGGTTCACGCGGCCTATGGCGGCAACCTGCATCACCATCTCGGCGTGAACCTCGAAGCCGAATCGGTCGCGGCGCTCGACGACTTCAAGAAGTTCCTGTTCGAGTGGGGTTTCCTCGAAGCCGACTTTGAGATCGCCGACTGGATCGATCCGCGCCCGATGGCCGATGCGCTGCATTCGCCACTTAAGCGCCGGGCATGAATGAATGCGCCGCCCGCTTCCACACATTACGTTCAAGGTCTGATCCGCACATCATGAAACGCTCATTTGCTCTCTCCCCGTTGTTGAGGCCTGCGTTAAGGCGCGCGTTCGTCGCATGGTCGATGACGCTGCCGCTCACCGCTGCCGCGCTGCTGGGCCCCTGCCTCGCACGCGCGGAGGACGCGCCGAAAGTCGTGCGAATCGCCGTGGTCGCCTATTCGAGCGGCGGCAAAACGCAGTACGCGGGTGCGTCCGCTTTAATCGACGCCGACAAGTCGCTGGAAAAAGCGCTTGCCGCACGCCATATCCAGTTGCAATGGGTGCCGGTCTCGACCGCCGCCGTGGGCACGCTGGTCAACGAGGCCTTCACGAATCACAGCATCGACTTCGCCGGCTACGGTGACCTGCCCTCGGTCGTGGTCAACGCGTCCGGCACGCATACGAAACTGATTGTGCCGGGCGGCGTGGGCAGCAATACCTATCTGGTGGTGCCGGCCAATTCGACGGCGAAGTCGATCGTCGATCTGAAAGGCAAGCGGATTGCGCTCAATCGCGGCCGCCCGTGGGAAGTCACGTTCGGCAAACTGCTGGCGGCCAACGGCCTGAAACTGTCCGACTTCAAGATCTATAACCTCGATCCGCAAGCGGGCGCCGCCGCCGTCAGCGCAGGCCGGGTGGACGGATTCTTTACGCTCTCGGACGCTTATCCGCTAGTGGACAAGCAGGTCGGCAAGATCATCTGGTCGACTAAGGAAGCCCCCGACGCATGGAAGATGCGCGCGGAACTCTGGGCCTCCGACGATTTCGTGCGTCAGTACCCCGACGTCACGCAACTGGTCGCAACCGCTTATGTACGAGCGGCTTACTGGATCTCGCAAGCTCAGAATCGCGATGCGTTCATCAAGATTCTCAGTGCTTCGGGTCAACCTGAAAACGTGGTGCGGCGCGAGTACGACGACGAAAAACAGCCGTGGAAAGAACAATGGGCGCCGCTTTTCACACCGTCGCTCAGCGCGCATTACCGCGATGTGTCGGCCTACAGCCAGCAGGCCAGACTCACGTCCGGCGGCGTGGACGTCAATAGCCTGCTCGCGCCACAGTTCGTGAACAACGCGTTGAAGGAACTCAAGCTGGAGCACTACTGGGATGCGAGCGCTACGACGAATGTCGCAAACCGCTGATACGGTGGTGGATGCCACGGCATCCAACCCACCCATACCATCCACGCCATCCGCAGCGTTCGCCCAGGCGCGTGCCTTGACGCGCCGCGTTTCGTGGTTGCTGTGGTGGGTTTCGCCGGCACTGCTGTTTCTGCTCTGGTGGTACGCAAGCGCGCGGCACTGGTTCGCGCCGCAACTCCTCGTCCCGCCGCACAAGGTCTACGACACCTTCCGTACGCTTGCTGCCCGCGGCGACCTGCAGGACAACCTGCTGATCACGTTGCGTCGTCTGGCAACCGGTTTCGCGTGGGGCTGCCTGTCCGGCATCGTGTGCGGCACCCTGCTCGCCGTGAACCGTACCTTCTCCGACTACGTACGCCCGCTCTTCGACATCCTGCGGCAGGTGCCGACGCTCACCCTGATCCCGATCCTGATTCTGCTCATCGGCATCGACGAGCCGTTAAAGGTAGTCGTGGTCGCCAAGGCCGTATTCTTTCCCGTCGCGCTAGCCACCTACGGCGGGGTGCAAGGCGTACCGCGCGATCTGATCGAAATGGCGCGTCACTATGGGTTGGGTCGCGCCGGGTTGTTGCGCGACGTGCTATTGCCTTCGGCCATTCCCTCGCTACTCACCGGCATTCGCATTGCGATTGCGCGTTCATGGCTCGCGCTGGTCGCGGTCGAGTTGCTGAGCGCCGACAGCGGCATTGGCGAAATGATGGAAATGGCGCGGCAGATGCTGCGTATCGACATCGTGATGGTCGACGTAATCGCCATCGGCCTGATCGGCTTCACCCTCGATCAGAGCATCGCCCTCGTGCAGCGCCGCGTGTTGCGTTGGCAAACGCCTAACCGTTGAACTCTTCTCTCTGCAAAACGCCCTCCATGATCGCCCTGCACGCTACGTCCCCGCTACGCCGACGCGCCCGCGGCTTTGTTCTGCCGCTTGTCCTACTCGGACTCTGGCAACTCGCCGCTTATCGTGATGCCGTGCATCAGTACGCGTTCGTGCCGCTCGAGCAGGTGTTCAGCGCCCTTCTCGAACTGGCCAGAAGCGGAGAACTGGTCGTCGACCTCGGCGCGAGTCTGCGTCGTACTACCTTGGGTCTTGTCACCGGTACGATCGCCGGTGTCGCGGTAGGCGCGTTGACCGCGTTGTCGCGCAGTGCCGAAAAACTGGTGCATCCGTTATTTCAGGCCCTGCGCCACGTCCCGCTGCTCGGCTTGATTCCATTGATCAGCCTCTGGTGCGGCACGGGCGAGGTCGCCAAGGTATTCATCGTCTTCCTCGCGGCTTTCTATCCGACGGTGACAAGCAGTTTCGATGGACTGCGCCGTATCGATCAGCGCTATTTCGAACTCGCGCAGTCGTACGAATTGACGCGGCGTGGCTGGCTGCGCGACGTGCTGATTCCAGGTGCGTTGCCGGACGTGTTCGCCGGCATTCTGCAAGCGGTACCGTTCGCATGGATTACGGCGACCAGCAGCGAACTGTTATTCAACGCCGGGGCTGGCGTCGGCAATCTGATGCAGACAGCGCAGGCCGGCGCGCGCGTTGACGTGCTGCTGGTATGCGTGACAGGCGTCACGGTGCTGGCGGTGGCAATGGGCATGCTGTGCGAGCGCGTCGCACAGCGTTTGCTGCGCTGGCGCGATCACGCCTGACGGCGGTCGCCGGCTTCGCTCGCGTCGGCGGAATCCGGCTCGCCGGCGTCACGCAGCTTGAGGATGCCGAGTTGCGCGAGCCGTGCCCGCACGATGTTGCGCGACAAGTCGAGCAGACGTGAGGTACGCAGCTGATTGTTCTCGGAGAATTCGAAGGCGCTGCGATAGACCGTGTCTTCGATGTGCTGCCAAAGCCTGGGCGTACCGAGTTCCAGCAGATCGACAATGGCCTCGCGCAAAGCGCCGGTGGCTTCCGCGATATCACGCGGACGGCGCGCAGGATTGGCCGCAAGCGCCGCCGTTGCCGCAGGCGCATCTGCTGCCGGCGTGTGAGGCGCCAGCGAGAGTGCGGAAAACTGCAGATCGGCGACATCGATGAAACCGCCGCTGCTCACCAGCAGCGCATGATGAATCACGTTCTCCAGCTCGCGAATATTGCCCGGCCACGAGTGTGCATGAAGCCGCTCGAGCGCGGCGTCTGTGAGCGCCGGCGGCGTGATCCGCAAGCGCCTGGCGTAGCTCTCGAGAAAGTGCTGGATCAACGGTCCGATGTCGCCTGGCCGCTCACGCAATGGCAGCAGGCTCAGTTTGACGACGTTCAGGCGGTAATACAGATCCTCCCGAAAGTGCCCGGCGCGTACCGCGGCTTCGAGATTCACGTTGGTCGCCGTGACCAGACGCACGTCGATCTTGACGGTTTTGCGCGAGCCTACCGGCACCACTTCGCGCTCCTGCAATACACGCAGCAGCTTGACCTGGGCGGCAAGCGGCAAGTCTCCCACTTCGTCGAGAAACAGCGTGCCGCGATTGGCGGATTCGAACCAGCCAGGCTGACTGCTGATCGCGCCGGTGAACGCGCCTCGTTCGTGACCGAACAGTTCGCTCTCAATCAGCGTCTCCGAGAAGGCGCCGCAATTTACCGCCACGAACGGCCCGTCACGGCGTTCACTCAGTGAATGCACGAGCCGTGCAATCAGTTCCTTGCCTGTGCCGCTTTCGCCGGTGACAAGTACGGTGGCGTCGCTCGGCGCGACCAGATGGATACGTTCGAGCAGCACCAGCGACTTCGGGTCGTCGAATGTCAGCGCTTTCGCACGTATCGTAATGGCGTGCGACGTGGGATCGGGGAAACTGAAGACAGCCATTGATCGACCAGCAAGGAATCCAAAGGGAGCCTCGACAATATCAAGCCGATCGTGCGTTGCGAACCAATACATCGAGCTAACAGTATGACGGAACCGGCAATAACGCTGCCCGGCTGCGTCGATACGGCAGCGGCGCGGTTGATCGCTGCGCGCCGCCTGTCGTCACTCGTTGCCGTTCAGGCCGGTTCTCAAGCTAGTCCGGTCATCTTCCATTGCTGTTCGAGCACGCCGGGGCCGAACTCCTTCGACCCGCCAAGCGACTCTGCGAGGGCCTGGAAGTACGCCCCCTCTTCGAGAATCAGAATGTACTGCGAGACGTCGAGGATGTTTTTACCCCAGAATGTCGCGCCGCCGTTTGCCTCGAGAATCGCCGGAATGTTCGGATCGCGCCGGATCGTGTCGACGATGAAACGCGGTTCGCCCGGCCGCCGGTCGATATAGACCGGAATTTCGCGGGCCTTCGTATGACGCTGAGCCGGCGCATACAGAATCGGCAACGGACGATGCGCACTAGCCCACGCCCCGAGATACGGACCATGCACGTGAATGACCACGTCGACTTCGGGCGCTTCCTGGAACACGCCTGCATAGCGCGGACCATGGCCCGACGCTTTCGGATCGCCGTGGATCACCTTGCCGTCGAACGACACCACGACCGCCTGAACCTCCTGCGATTGCGCCCACGGCGTGGGCGCCGACACGGCTACGACGAGGTCCGTGCCCGGCACACGCTGATAGGCCTGGAAGGTGTTGGTGGCAGACAAGGTGCGGGTTTCCTTGAGGACACGCGCGGCTTGCGCGAACTCGCGCCGGATGCGTTCGACGAAGGCGACCAGTTCGCCGCTTTCCAGCGTTTGTGTGACTGACATGATGGGTCCTTGGACAAGTGAGGGATCGATGCGAGCGGTAGTTAGCAGCAAGCGTGCCAATCCACGCATCTCGCACGGTCTCATATGCAGCAGCCTTTTCGCCGCGCACCGCACATGACGCCCTGTGCCCGACCGAAGTCATTGTGCTGCTGGACCAACAGCGCATCATCAACGGCTGTTGCGCACGATGCAAACGGGACCCACGCACCGCTCGCGCCGCATCGTTGCAGGTCGATGTCAGGCGGGTTCCAACGTCCACGAGCAACGATGGTTCAGAACTTGCGTTGAAAGCCGCCCGGGTCCACTGAGTTCACGCCAGTGGGCTTCGTGTGGCCCGCACTCCTCTCACCATCGTTCAAGGCATCAGCATGAAAGCAAAAAATATTCGAGCGCGGATTACACGCGCATCGGCTCGTGTCAAACCCGGCAGATGGTTTGCCGCGCCATTAGCGGCCTTGCTGGTTTCAAGTCTGGTTTTCGCCGCAGGCGCAAGAGCACCGGCCCCCGATCCGCTGCAAGGCGACGGCCGCGTGTCCGCGTTCTATACGTGGGAGAACGAGATTCCCGCGCAGCCAGGCGAGTTGCTCCGCTCGGAACAACTGCCGCCCACGCTCGGCCTCGCCAATGCCGGTCAGCAATTGCGACTGCTATACAGTTCAACGGATGGCGTCGGCGGTAAAACACCGATTGCCGTATCAGGCGCGCTGTTCCTGCCCAAAGGCCAGCCGCCGCAGGGAGGATGGCCGATCGTCGCGTGGGGGCACGGCACCTTCGGTATGGCGGATATCTGCGCGCCCTCGTGGTTCGGACGCTCGTATCGCGACGTACGCTATCTGAATGCGTGGCTTCAGCAAGGCTTCGCGGTTGTGGCAGCCGACTATCAAGGGCTCGGCACGCCTGGGCCCAATCCGCAACTGAACAATCGCTCGAATAGCTACACGATGCTCGACAGCGTGCGGGCGGTGTTGCACAGCGTGCCCGGACTCGCCAATCAGGTGGTGCTGGTCGGGCAATCACAGGGTGGCTCCGCGGTATTCGCCGCGGCCGGCTACGCGAGCACGTACGCGCCTGAACTGAATATTCGCGGCACGGTCGCAACCGGTGTGATTTACAACGCACCGAAGCAAACCCTTGCAACGCTTACCCCGTTCAAGACGGCTTATAAGCGTGACCCCAATCGGATCGATGCAACGCTCGCGTACCAGTTCTATTCCGTGCTGTCGGCGCAACAGATCGACCCTGCGTTGAAGGCTTCCGACATCCTCACCGATTCGGCACTGCCCATTCTCGAACAGTCGCGCATCAGTTGCCTCGCGTCGCTCGAAGACGACGCCGCGCTCGCCGGGTTGAGCACCGCGAACACCGTGAAACCAGGCGCCAACGCACGCTTACAGGCATGGTGGGACGACTATCTGAAGTTTCCGACCCTGAAGATCAAGTCGCCGGTGTTCATCGGGATCGGTGCGGACGACGGTCTCGCGCCGCTGGAACTCTCGCTGGCAAAAGACGCCTGCGCGGCAGGCACCACGGTCGAGGCGCATCTGTATGCAGGCCGCGAACATAACGGCACGGTCAACACGTCGCTGGAGGATTCGCTACCTTTCGTCAGGAAGGTGCTGGCAGGCCAGCCTGTGACGCCGGTGTGCTCGCCAGTCGAGCAGCAGCCACAGTCCTGATACGGCGCCGCGCATCTTCGGCACGACTTGCGGCGACCCATTGACGGTCACAAAAAACCGCTTGCGCGTCACCTTCAATGTGTGCAACATACATATATGCACATTGCACACATTGAGGCATCCCTATGACGCAGCGCACGGAAAATCTGCTTGGCGTGCTCGCCCTGCTGGTCACGGACGAGATGAACGCGCAGCCTACCGAGCCGGCACTGGCGGGTTCCACGGCCCGCGCCATGCTCAACGCGATCGGTCAGTATCCCGATTCATCCATTGAAGTGCTGCGTGAAGCGGTCGATCTTTCGCATCCGGCCGCGGTGCGTGCAGTCGCCGGTCTGGTGGAGGCAGCGTTCGTCGAAAAGAAAACGGGTGCGGATAAGCGTTCCGTCGCGCTTGCTTTGACGGCGTCCGGCAAGCGCGAAGTCAAACGTCTGCAATCGGCACGCGACCGGATACTCCAACGCATCGTCGGGCAGTTGGACGAGCGTGAGCGCGAGGTGTTCGAAAACCTGCTGATCAAGATCCTGTGGCACGAGACCCGCGATCCCGCACACGCCATGCAACTATGCCGCCTCTGCGACGACGGCCCCTGCCTGAAAGCCGGCTGCCCCGTCGAATGCCGCGAACAGGGTCTGCCGATGCCCGCGCAGAGCTGTCGATGAGTGCCGCCGCGCCGGTACGCTGGCCGGCGATCGCGGCGCTGACCGCGGTCTCAGCGCTCTCGCAGATCGGTCAGTTCGGCATCGGCTTCATGGTGCTGCCGGTGTGGCTGGCCCATCAGGGCCTCGACGCACCGCGCGCCGGCCTGTTCTCCGCTTCGCAATGGACTGGCATGCTCGCCGGCCTGCTGATCGCGCCGTGGCTGGTGGAGCGTATCGGGGCAAAGCGCACGGTGTCACTGGGTCTCGCCGCCACGGTGCTTGCGTTCGCCACGATGAGCTCGCTGAGCTGGCCGTTATGGCTCGTACCCGGCCTGTTGACCGGCTTCGGTATCGGCTTGCGCTGGATCGCCAATGAAACGTGGCTCTACCGGCTGGTGCCGGCTGAATCGAGTGGACGTGTAGTCGGCGTGCACGAAGCGCTAATTGCCAGCGCAGGCGTCATTGGCCCGGCATTGGCGGTGTGGTGCGCGGTCGACGGACGCATCACGTTCGCGGCCGGCGCGGCCTTCACCTTCGCGGCGGCCCTGCCGCTGTGGCTAACCGCATCGGACGATGCGCGGCCGGCTGCCGGCGCAGCCCGGTCCGCGCGAAGCAGCAGGGCTGGAAAACATAGCGTTGCAAAACGCGTCCCGATTGGCCCCCTGGTCAGTCTCGGCATGGTGGTCGTCGCCGCGGGCGGCATCGGCGATGGCGCGCTCTATGGCCTCTTCCCGCTCTTTGCCGATGCTCACGGCCTCAGCACCACGCAAACGGCCACGCTCCTCACGCTGTTCGGTATCGGCGGCATGGCGCTGCAATTTCCGGTCGGCTGGTTCGCCGATCGCGCGGGTCTGGCTGCCACGGTGATCGTCTGCGCCGCGCTCAGCACGCTGGCGATCTTCGGTTTCGCGCTCGCCGCGCCCGCCTCATGGCTCGCGGACGCGAGCGCATTGCTGCTCGGCGGCATGAACAGCGCGTACATCACGCTCGGCATGGTTGCCGCGGCCTGCAGCGACAAAGCCGCGCTCACGCGCAACATGCGGCTGGTGTCGATCACCTTCACCGTCAGTTCGATCGTGGGGCCGCTTATCGCCGGTTTCGCCATGAAAGCGCGCGGCAGCGATATGCTGATGTGGCAACTGGCGATCATGAGTGGCACACTCGTCGCCTATACGCTCGGCTTGCGCGAAGGCAGGCGTCAACCCGATCGATCGTCGTCGATGGGCTGAGCCTGCACTGCGCCGGTTCCGTTTCAAACCTCTTCAGTTCAACTGAAGTGCCTAACGTTCAGTTGCCTGTTCAACCACGTGTTCAGCCACTTTCCGCTGCCGCCAAAGACACAACAGATCGCAGGCAATATGCGCGGCGGCGATCGCCGTGATCTCGCTCTGGTCGTAAGCGGGCGCCACTTCCACCACATCCGCGCCCACCAGATTCAACGCGCCGAGCCCGCGCACAATGGCCAACCCCTGTGCCGACGACAAACCGCCCGCCACCGGCGTACCCGTGCCTGGCGCGAAGGCCGGATCGAGACAGTCGATATCGAAGGTCAGATACGCGGGCCGCTCGCCGACAATCGACGTGATCCGCTCCACCGCCGCGCGCGTGCCGTGTTCGTGGACCCACGCGGCGTCGAGGATATTGATCCCCATGAAGTCGTCGTTCCATGTGCGAATGCCGACCTGCACCGAGGTCTTCGGATCGATCAGGCCGTCTTTCACCGCCTTGTAGAACATCGAGCCGTGATTCAGGCTGTCCGGGCTGTCGTCGGCCCAGGTATCGCAGTGAGCGTCGAAATGGATCAATGAAAGCGGCTTGCCGTACTTCTCCGCATGCGCGATCAGCAGCGGATAAGTAATGTAGTGATCGCCGCCGAGCGTCAGCATCTTTGCGTTCGAACGCAGGATCGTCCGCGCATGCTCGACGATCGATTCCTTGATCGTCATGGGATTGTGCGCGTCGAACCAGCAATCGCCGTAATCCGTCACGGCGAGATCGTCGAACGGATTGAAACCCCACGGATACGGATGCAATTCCGACAACTGTACGCTCGCCGCGCGCACGGCCGCCGGACCGAGACGCGCGCCCGAGCGGAACGTGGTAGCCAGATCGAGCGGCACGCCGGAGACCACGACGTCGACGCCGTCGAGTTCGCGAGTGTACTTGCGGCGCATGAACGACAACACACCCGCATAGGTGTTCTCGATCGACGAGCCATAAAGCGACGCACGACGGATCGCACCGTCGCCGTAGATGAGTTCAGTCATGGATGACCTGATACCTGATAAACATGCCGGCGTTGCACACGGGGCTTCCTGGTGATGCGTGCAACGTCCGGCCCCGGATTCATTGGGAACGCGGCGACTGCATTCCTGCAAGCCGCCGCGCTGGCTTGCGAATCCTTTAGCGCAGCCGAACGAGCGTGGACTTCAGCTCGGTGTACTTCTCCAGCGCGTGCAACGACTTGTCGCGTCCGTTGCCCGATTGCTTGTAGCCGCCGAACGGGAAGTTCATATCCCCACCTTCGTCATAGCAGTTGACCCATACCGTGCCGGCACGCAGCTTGCGCGACACTTCATGCGCGGTGGTGAGGTTCGAGGTCCACAATGCGGCGGCAAGACCATACTCGCTATCGTTAGCGATCCTGATCGCCTCTTCGACCGTGTCGAACGTGATCACCGACAACACCGGCCCGAAGATTTCCTCGCGCGCAACTTTGGCCCCGGCAGCCGGAATCTCGAAGATGGTCGGCTCGATATAGTAACCGCCGGTCTCCTGCCTGACCCGCGATCCACCCAGCAACAGCTTTGCTTCGGCACGGCCCGCTTCGATATAGCCGAGCACGCGTTCGAGCTGCACGTTGTCGACGATCGCGCCCATCGAGGTTTGCGGATCGAGCGGGTTGCCCGGTGTATAGCTACGCGCGGCGGCGATCAGCTTGTCGAGGAACACCTCCTTGATGTCGCGATGGACGAGCAGGCGGGAACCGGCGGTGCACATTTCGCCCATGTTGTAGAAGATCGCACCGGCCGCCGCATTCGCCGCCCGATCGAGATCGGGGCAGTCGGGCATCACGATGTTCGGCGACTTGCCGCCGAGTTCGAGCCAGACGCGCTTCAGATTCGACTGACCGGCGTACTGCATGATCAGCTTGCCGACGTTGGTCGAACCGGTGAAGGCGAGACAGTCGACGTCCTGATGCAGCGCCAGCAGCTTGCCAGGCTCGCCCGCGCCCGGCACCACGTTGAACACACCGGCGGGAATACCGGCGTCCAGCGCGAGCTGGGCGAGGCGAATCGCGGTGAGCGGCGATTTCTCCGAAGGCTTGAGCACGACGCTGTTGCCCGCGGCGAGCGCCGGGCCGAACTTCCAGGAAGCCATCAAGATCGGAAAATTCCACGGCACCACCGCGGCAACCACGCCGATCGGCTCGCGTGTGACGAGACCCACCAGGTGATGATCGGCCGGCGCGACTTCGCCGCCGACCTTGTCGATCGCTTCGGCAAACCACTCGACGCAGTACGCCGCACCTGGCACATCCACCGTGGTCGTGTCGGCAATCGGCTTGCCTGCGTCCAGCGTTTCGAGCAGCGCGAGTTCGTCCATGTGTTCGCGGATCGACGCCGCCCAGCGCAACAGAATCGCCTTGCGCTTGCGTGGATTGAGGTCCGACCAGACGCCCGCGTCAAACGCGCGGCGCGCGGCCGCCACGGCGGCGTCGACATCCGCCGCGCCACTGTCGGCGACTTTGGCAAGCAGCCTGCCGTCGATCGGACTCAGGCAGTCGAACGTACGGCCGCCCGCAGCAGCACGGTATTCGCCGTCGATAAACGCACGGCCTTCAATAGAAAGCGTAGCGGCTTTGTCTTGCCAGAAGGCGAGAGATTTCTTGTCCATCAGGATGCCTCAATGTTATGCGCTCGACGCACGCCGGCATCGACCTCAGGCGGCTTGGAACTGCGTCGCGGCGCGTTGGCGCGGAGTCTTTAGAACGTGGGCGGCGAGTTGGCCGACACGATCTCGCAGAGATGCTCCGCGCTGGGATTGCGAAAACGATGCGGCAGGCGGCTTTCGAAGTAATAGCTGTCACCAGGGTCGAGCAGCCACGTGACGCCGTCCACCGTCAGTTCGATCTGACCGCTGACCACCACTCCGCCCTCGTGCCCCTCGTGCTCCAGCATTTCCGGCCCCGTGTCGGACAGCGGCTGATAGACCTCGCGCAGAATGCCCATGTTGCGGTCTTTCACACTGGAGCCCGCGAGATAGAACTCGATCGACTCATTGCCGAGATTCGGCATGTCGGCGCGCCGCGATACAACCGAACGCTCCGCCTCGACTTCAAAGGTGAAGAACTCGGCGAGACTCATCGGTATGCATTCGAGCAGTTTCTTCAACGACCCGACCGACGGACTCACGCGGTTCTGTTCAATCAGCGAAATCGTGCCATTGGTCACCCCCGCCCGTTTTGCCAGTTCACGCTGAGACAGGCCATTCTTCTTACGGATGTATTGCAGACGGGTTGCTACTTCAATAGACATCGCTGAATTCTCTGACATGGAAGACGATCGGAACCCGTGGACTCGGGCAACAGTTGCCCGCGAGTGTTGAATATTCTAATCACTTTAATCTTCGCGCCGCTGGGGAAAACCCCTGAAAGGCTTCCGAAATATAGTAGCCGCAACGAATGTTCCCATGCCTGGGTATTCTTATGACACCCCCGGGAAAGCCCTGATAAATCTTTTATAAAAATGATTTGACGGCATTATTGGCTCGTATACGATGGTTCACAGGCGGTCGTCATGCCGGTGTCACGAGATACGAGAATGTGTTTTGTGGCGCAGCGAAGCAGTTTCGCAACCGGTAGCTCCGACCATCCCAGCGTCCTGTTTCTTTAAACGCCCCGAGCGTTTTTGAGCAAGTCGTTCAATAGACATTAGAGTGTAATCGTGAGAGTCCGAGGCCCTTTGGTGAGATGGAATCGAAGTCAGGCGAGTTGTCCTCGCGCTGACGGCGCCATCGCCGACGGCAGCAACGGCAGCCTTGCGTTCCGCCGCTTCCTGTCCGTCTTCACAATCCTGTCCCGTCGTTCAGTACGACGTCACAACTCCATCTCCGCGCGTGCCTTCATTGCTGTGCGCACGGACGAAGTCGCCTCGCTGCTGCCGTAGCGCCTCCCCCTTTTTCGCCGTTCGATTCATCCGTTTGCGTGAACGCGCTCTATCGAGCCGTGCGTTCGTGCCTGTGCGGTGCTGTCTGCCGCCTGTGCATTTCACGCGGATCAGAGACGTTGCGCGCCGCAGCGGAGCGAATCGAACGGCCAGCCTGATTACCACGCGCGGCGCGTTCAGTTGGCGAAAGCCGCCCGCACTACCCCGGTGGCCTGACGCCTCGCGTCCGGCTGCGGAATCGTGCCGCGCTGTGTTTAACGTTGTTCATGCCGCGTTCCGCGGGGAACACACACGTCTATCAGTTATGCGAAACAAACCCCTGGTCGGCATCAGCGCCGACAGAACGATGATGGGAGTTCACCCATCGCACGTCACCGGCGAAAAGTACATCGCCGCGATCGTGGACGGCTCACAGGCGCTGGCCATGCTGGTGCCGGCGCTCGGCGAGCGTCAGTCCACCGCGGACGTACTGGACGCTGTCGACGGGCTGCTGTTCACCGGCAGCTATTCGAATGTCGAGCCGCACCGCTACGGCGGCCATCCCAGCGCGCCGGGCACGTTGCACGACGCCGCACGCGATGCGACGACGCTGCCGCTGCTGCGCGCGGCGATCGCCGCGGGTGTGCCGGTACTGGCGGTATGCCGGGGCTTCCAGGAAATGAACGTGGTGTTCGGCGGGACGTTGCATCAAAGCGTTCACGCGGTGGCCGGCTTGAACGACCATCGTGAGAACAAGGAAGACGACCTCGACGTGCAATACGCACCGTCGCATTCGATCACGCTGACGCAGGGCGGCTTGTTGCAGCGCCTCGCGGGCGGCACGAGTGAAGCGCGTGTGAATTCATTGCACGGTCAGGGCGTCGAGCGGCTGGGCGTGGGATTGGTGGCCGAAGCCACCGCCCCTGATGGATTGATCGAAGCGGTGAGTGTGAAAGATGCGCGTGCCTTCGCGCTGGGTGTGCAGTGGCACCCGGAATGGAAGCATGCCAACGACGCGCTTTCCACCGCGATCTTCCGCGCCTTCGGCGATGCCTGCCGCGATCGAATGCGCACCAAGGCCGGCTATGGCGCGGCATCCGCCGCTGCCACGCATGCCTGAGCCGGTCGCGCACCAAAACTGAGAGAATAACCATGCATGAAATCGACGACTTCCTGAAACAGAACCGCGTCACCGAAATCGAAGCGATCATTCCGGATATGGCCGGGATCGCACGCGGCAAGATCATTCCGCGCAGCAAGTTCGAATCCGGCGAGTCCATGCGCTTGCCGCAGGCGGTGATGATCCAGACCGTCACGGGGGACTATCCGGAAGACGGCACGCTCACCGGCGTCACCGACCCGGACATGGTATGCGTGCCCGACCCCAGCACTATCCGCATGATTCCGTGGGCCGTCGATCCGACCGCCCAGGTGATCCACGACTGCGTTCATTTCGACGGCACGCCGGTCGCCATCTCGCCGCGCCGGGTACTGCGCCGTGTGCTCGAACTCTATAAGGCCAAAGGCTGGAAGCCGGTTATCGCGCCCGAACTCGAGTTCTACCTGGTCGACATGAACAAGGACCCGGATCTGCCGCTGCAACCGCCGATCGGCCGTACCGGCCGTCCGGAGACCGGACGCCAGGCGTATTCGATCGAAGCGGTCAACGAATTCGATCCGCTCTTCGAAGACATCTACGAGTACTGCGAAGTGCAGGAACTGGAAGTCGATACGCTGATTCACGAAGTCGGCGCCGCGCAGATGGAAATCAACTTCATGCACGGCGATCCGCTGAAACTCGCCGACAGCGTGTTCCTGTTCAAGCGCACGGTGCGTGAAGCCGCGCTGCGCCACAAGATGTACGCGACCTTCATGGCCAAGCCGATGGAAGGCGAACCGGGCTCGGCCATGCACATGCACCAGAGCCTCGTAGACGAAGAAACCGGCCACAACCTGTTCACCGGTCCGGACGGCAAGCCCACCTCGTTGTTTACGAGCTATATCGCGGGTCTGCAGAAATACACCCCGGCGCTGATGCCGATCTTCGCGCCGTACATCAACTCGTACCGCCGCCTGTCGCGCTTCATGGCCGCGCCCATCAATGTGGCATGGGGTTACGACAACCGCACCGTGGGTTTCCGGATTCCGCATTCGGGGCCGGCCGCGCGCCGCATCGAAAACCGCATTCCTGGCGTGGACTGCAATCCGTATCTGGCGATTGCCGCAACGCTGGCCGCCGGCTATCTCGGCATGACGCAAAAGCTCGAGGCCACCGAACCGTTGCTCAGCGACGGTTACGAGCTGCCGTACCAGTTGCCGCGCAACCTCGAAGAGGGTCTGACGTTGATGGGCGCCTGCGAACCGATCGCCGAAGTGCTGGGTGAAAAATTCGTCAAGGCCTACCTGGCACTGAAAGAAACCGAATACGAAGCGTTCTTCCGCGTGATCAGTTCGTGGGAACGCCGACATTTGCTGTTGCACGTTTAAGACGTCAGCCGCAAACGCATAAAAACCTGGAGGCAGTATGAGCTACAGAACAGAAGAAGTCGCTTACGTGCAACCCGCGGCGCTCCCCGCCGCGAATGCGCAAGCCGCGCAACGCAGCACCGCTGAATACCGCGCGCTCGACGCGGCCCATCACATCCATCCGTTTTCGGATATGGGTTCGCTCAATCGCGCCGGCAGCCGCGTGATCGTCAAGGCGCAAGGCGTGTACCTGTGGGATTCGGAAGGCAACAAGATCATCGACGGCATGGCCGGGTTGTGGTGCGTGAACGTCGGTTATGGCCGCAAGGAACTGGCCGACGCCGCGTACCGGCAAATGCAGGAACTGCCCTTCTACAACACCTTCTTCAAGACGACGCACCCGCCGGTCATCGAACTCTCGGCCTTGCTCGCGGAGCTGACGCCGGAACCGTTCAATCACTTCTTCTATTGCAACAGCGGTTCGGAAGGCAACGACACCGTGCTGCGCATCGTTCACCAATACTGGGCAACGCAAGGCAAGCAGTCGAAGAAGGTCGTCATTTCACGCAAGAACGGTTATCACGGTTCGACGATCGCCGGCGGCACGCTGGGCGGCATGGGTTATATGCATGAACAGATGCCCTCGAAAGTCGAGAACATCGTTCATATCGACCAGCCGTATTTCTTCGGCGAAGCAGAAGGCAATCTGACGCCGGAAGAATTCGCGCTGGCCCGTGCGCAACAACTCGAAGCGAAGATTCTCGAAATCGGCGCGGACAAAGTAGCCGCCTTTATCGGTGAGCCTTTCCAGGGAGCCGGCGGCGTGATCTTCCCGGCCTCGACGTACTGGCCGGAAATCCAGCGCATCTGCCGCAAGTACGACATCCTGCTGGTCGCCGACGAAGTCATCGGCGGCTTCGGCCGCACCGGCGAATGGTTCGCGCATCAGCACTTCGGCTTCGAGCCGGATCTGATCACGCTGGCCAAGGGCCTGACGAGCGGCTATGTACCGATGGGCGCGGTCGGTCTGCATGATCGCGTGGCCAAGGCGATCATCGAGCACGGCGACTTCAATCACGGCCTCACCTACTCCGGCCATCCGGTGGCCGCCGCCGTGGCACTCGCCAATCTGAAACTGCTGCGCGACGAGAAAATCGTCGAACGCGTCAAGACCGACACGGGTCCGTACTTCCAGAAGAAGCTGCGCGACACCTTCGCCAATCACCCGATCGTTGGCGAAATCTCCGGCGCGGGTCTGGTGGCCGGCCTGCAACTCGCGGCAGACCCGAAAACGCGCAAGCGTTTCGCCAATGGCGGTGACGTCGGCACGATCTGCCGCGACTTCTGCTTCAACGGCAACCTCATCATGCGCGCTACCGGCGACCGGATGCTGCTGTCGCCGCCGCTCGTGATCAATAAGCTGGAAATCGACGAGATCGTTTCGAAGGCCAAAAAAGCCATCGACGCGACCGCACAACAACTCGGAATTTCGTAACGGCAGTTCGTTCCGGCATGCGCGCACCCACGATACACGCTCATGCCGGTTCTTCACATCAAGGGAAAAAACCATGAGCGTTTGTCATCTTCGTCATGCGGTCGCGGGGGCCGCGTTTCTCGCCTTCACGGGTTTTGCGGCGTTGTCGGTCACGCCGGCCCTTGCGGCCGACACGGAACTGAATGTCTACAACTGGTCGGATTACATCGCGAAGGACACGATTCCGAACTTCGAGAAACAGGACGGCATCCATGTCAAATACGATAACTACGATAGCGACGATACGTTGCAGGCGAAGCTGCTCGCGGGCAGCTCCGGCTACGATATCGTAGTCCCGACGTCGAACTACATGGCCAAGCAGATTCAGGCCGGCGTCTATCAGAAGCTCGACAAGTCGAAGCTGCCGAACCTTGCGAACCTTGACCCCGTTTTGATGAAGATGATTGGCGACGCCGATCCGGGCAACCAGTACGGTGTGCCTTGGGCCTACGGCACGGATGGTATCGGCTACAACGTGCAAGCCGTGCAGAAGGCACTCGGTGCGAACGCGCCGGTCGATAGCTGGGCACTCGTGTTCGACCCGGCGAATCTGTCGAAGCTGAAAGGCTGCGGCGTGTCGTTCCTCGATCAGGCGGTTGACGTATTCGCGGCCACGTTGCAGTACATGCACAAGGATCCGAACAGCACGAATCCCGCCGATTACCAGGCCGCGTACGAAGTGCTGAAAAAAGTCCGCCCGTACATCACCCAGTTCAATTCTTCCGGCTACATCAACGACCTCGCCAATAACGACGTGTGCGTGGCGGTGGCATGGTCCGGCGACGTCGGCATCGCCAGCCGCCGTACCGCGGAAGCCAAGCGTTCGTATCAGGTGAAGTTCTCGAATGTGAAGGAAGGCGGTTTGCTGTGGTTCGACGTGATGGTGATTCCGAAAGACGCACCGCATCCGGAAGCCGCATTGAAGTGGATCAATTACATCGAAGACCCGAAGGTCAACGCAGCGATCACCAATGAAGTGTTCTATCCGACTGCGAACAAGGCGGCACGTCAATTCGTTACGCCAGCGGTTGCGCAAGATACGACTGTTTATCCGGGCGACGAAGTCCTGAGCAAAATGACGCTCATGAAGCCGATGCCCACCGACATTCTGCGCCTCGAAAACCGTCTTTGGGCGCAGCTTAAAACCGGCCATTAATTAAAGGCAAACCAATCACTTTGATCCCGCGCTCAGGGATCGCTCGAACCCTGAGCGCATGAATGGCAGTAACGGCAGTCAGCCTGCGCCGTCCACGCGCAGTCCCATGTTTTCCGATCGCAGCGCATCTTGCGAGTCGCTTTCCGCGTCTCGTATGGAGACACTTGCGCTCGCGATCCGCAAGGAATGGTTACATCATGAACTCGACGACATCCCATAGCGTAGCCGGCGCCACCCAGATGGCCCGCCCCGCCCCGACGACAAAATCGAAATCGGACGAATTCGTTCGCATCGAAAATGTCGTGAAGAAATTCGGCGACAGCACGGCTGTCGACAACGTCAACCTGAGTATTGCCAAGAACGAACTGTTTGCCCTGCTCGGCAGCTCCGGCTGCGGCAAGTCCACACTCCTGCGCATGCTCGCGGGGCTCGAGACGGTGACGTCCGGGCGCATCTTCGTCGACGGTGAAGATCTTGCCGCGATGCCGCCGTACAAGCGGCCGGTCAACATGATGTTCCAGTCGTATGCGCTGTTCCCGCACATGACGGTCGAAGCGAACATTGCCTTCGGCCTCAAGCAGGAAGGCACGCCGAAGAACGAGATCAAGGAGCGTGTTGCCGACGCGCTCAATCTCGTGCAGATGGGTAAATACGCGCAACGCAAGCCGCATCAGCTCTCCGGTGGACAGCAGCAGCGCGTGGCGCTGGCGCGCTCGCTCGTCAAGCGCCCCAAGCTGCTGCTGCTCGACGAGCCGATGTCGGCGCTCGACAAGCAGATCCGCCAGAAGACCCAGCTGGAACTGGTGAACATCATCGACAAGGTCGACGTGACCTGCGTGATGGTCACGCACGATCAGGAAGAAGCCATGACGATGGCCGGTCGTCTCGCGGTGATGAGCGAAGGCCGCATCGTGCAGATCGGCTCGCCCAGCCAGGTGTACGAGTTTCCGAACAGCCGCTTCTCGGCGGAGTTCATCGGCTCGACCAACCTGTTCGAAGGCACGGTGGTGGCGGACGAGCCGGACCATATTTTCGTCGAGAGCGAAGACCTCGAAACACGCATCTACGTGAGCCACGGCATTACCGGGCCGCTCGGCATGCCGGTGGGTATTTCGGTGCGCCCGGAGCGCGTGAAGGTGTCGCGCGAAAAACCGGCTACGCCGCACAACTGGACGCGCGGCGTGGTTTCCGACGTGGCGTACATGGGTAGCTATTCGCTGTACCACGTGCGCCTGCCGAGCGGCAAGACGGTCGTGTCGAATCTCTCCAGCTCGCACCTGATGAGCGAGGGTGCCCCTTCCTATAACGACGACGTGTTCGTCTACTGGTCGCCGGCTAGCGGCGTGGTGCTGACGCAATGAGCAATCCCACTACCTCCCCCGCGGCGCTCGGCGCGCCGTCCAGCGGCCGTCTCAGCGGCTGGCTGAAGAAACGCCTCCCGTTGCTGGTGCCGTCGGGCCGCACGACGGTGATCGGCGTGCCGTTCCTGTGGCTCACGGTGTTCTTCGCGTTGCCGTTCGTGCTGGTGCTGAAGATCAGTTTCGCCGATCTGCGCCTGGGCATTCCGCCGTACACGGATCTCGTGACGGTCAAGGACGGCATGGTGCATTTCGCGATGCAGCTCGGCCACTACGCGTTCCTGCTGCAAGACGATCTGTACGTCGCGACGTATATCAGTTCGCTGAAGATGGCGGCGATCTCGACCTTCTTCTGCCTGCTGATCGGCTATCCGATTGCGTACTACATCGCCCGCTCGGAACCCACGAAGCGCAACCTGCTGATGATGGGCGTGATGCTGCCGTTCTGGACGTCGTTCCTGATCCGCGTCTACGCCTGGATCGGCATCCTGAAGGACGACGGCCTGCTCAATCACACGCTGATGGCCATCGGCATGATTCATTCGCCGTTGCGCCTCTACCACACGGATATTGGCGTGTATATCGGCATGGTCTATTCGTACCTGCCGTTCATGGTGATGCCGCTGTATGCGCACCTGGTGAAGATGGATCTGACGCTGCTCGAAGCGGCCTATGACCTCGGGTGCAAACCGTGGACCGCGTTCACGCGCATTACCTTGCCGCTGTCGAAGAACGGCATCATCGCCGGCAGTCTGCTGGTGTTCATTCCGGCGGTCGGCGAGTACGTGATTCCTGAGCTGCTCGGCGGCGCCGACACGCTGATGATCGGCCGCGTGATGTGGGATGAATTCTTCAACGATATGGACTGGCCGATGGCATCCGCCGTCACCGTCGCCATGGTTCTACTGCTGCTCGTGCCAATGGCCGTGTTCCAGTACTACCAGGTCAAGGAACTGGAGGGCGCGAAATGATCAAGCCAAATAGAACGCTTTCCAATAGCGTGCTGACGTTCGGATTTCTGTTCCTGTATATCCCGATCATCAGCCTGGTGGTGTATTCGTTCAACGAATCGAAGCTCGTCACGGTCTGGTCCGGCTTCTCGCTCAAATGGTATGGCGCACTGCTGCAGGACGGCGAACTGCTCAATGCAGCGTGGCTGTCGCTGAAAATCGGTCTGCTGACCGCGTGTGCATCGGTGGTGATCGGTACGTGGGCGGGTTTCGTGCTGGCCCGCTTCGGACGCTTTCGCGGTTTCACGCTGTTCGCCGGCATGATCAACGCGCCGCTCGTGATTCCTGAAGTGATTCAGGGCATCTCGCTGCTGCTGCTGTTCGTCGCGCTCGAACAGATGCTCGGCTGGCCGAAGGGGCGTGGTCTCTTCACGATCTGGATCGGCCACGTGATGCTGTGCGTTTCGTACGTGGCGATCATCGTCCAATCGCGGGTGAAGGAACTCAACAGGTCGCTTGAAGAAGCCGCACTCGATCTCGGCGCGACGCCCTTCAAGGTGTTCTTTCTGATCACGCTGCCGCTGATCTCGCAGGCGCTGATGTCCGGCTGGCTGCTGTCGTTCACGCTGTCTTTCGACGATCTCGTGCTCTCCGCGTTCCTGTCCGGTCCGGGCTCCACCACGTTGCCGCTCGTCGTGTTCTCGCGTGTGCGCCTCGGTTTGAATCCGGAAATGAACGCGCTTGCCACGATCTTCATCACCACGGTGACGATCGGCGTGATCGCCGTCAATCGCTGGATGCAGGTGCGTGAGCGCAGGCGCAACCGCGATATGCAGATGGCGTTCGCACTCGCCGATGCCGCCGACCCGTTACCGACAGCACCACAACAAGCCACCGTACGGAAGTCACTCGATACGGCACGCGCATAAGAAGTCCTTTGCAATACGACCAATAAGGAGAATTTGCATGAGAAAGAAGCTCATCTGTCTGTTGGTGGCGGGGAGTTTGCCGGGCATGGCCATGGCAGACGCCACCAGCGACCAGATCAAGGCGCTCCAGGCCCAACTCAACGCACTGCAAAAGGAGGTGAAGCAGTTGCGTTCCGAGGTAGCGTCCAGGCCGAAGGCAGCCGCAGCCAGTACCGCGGCGCCGGCTCCGGCTGTGGTGGCGGCACCGGTCGACATCTCCTCGCCGGATTACGGCAAGGCGCAGGCGACGCTGACCAACGATCAGGTCGATGCGATGAAGCAGCAGATCGCCAATCAGCAGCTGAAGGTCGACTCGCTGGTGGACGCGGCGAACACGGGCCCGATCGCGGGTTTGTCGGTGACGGGTTATATCGATCCGACGTACCTGTATAACCGCGCGCAGAGCAGCTCGTCGTTCCTGTTCGCGAACCACGAAAGCAGCTACAACTACTTCAACAGCACGTTCGGCGATCTGTACCTGGACATCAAGAAGACCTTCGGTGTCGGCCCGATGGCGCCGTCGGCCGAGATCACCCTGATGCCGAACCGCGGCAACGGTATTACGCTGCTGCAGAACGAGCACGGCAATATCGGCAACAACATCCTGAACACGGCGGTCGTCAATGTACCCCTGACGGCGACCACGACGCTCGTGGCCGGTTTGATTCCGAGCTTCGGCGGCTATGAAGTACAGCAGTCGAACCAGATGCTCACGCTCACGCACAACCTGCTGTATGACTTCTCCGACCCGGGCAGCTACATCGGGATCGGCGCGAACTATACGACGGGTAACTGGGCGTGGAAGTTCTTCCTCGGCAACGAGCAGTACCGTACGTATGGCGCGACCACCCAGATCGGCACCAACGCGCTGGGCGATCCGATCACGACCAGCAACAAGATCCCGACCTTCACCGCGCGTACCGACTACACGTGGTCGAGCGCACTGGATATCGGCGGGTCGTTCAATATCGGACGTCAGACGCTACCCAGCGCGATCGATGCGAACACCGGTGCGGTCTCCTACGGCGTAGGCGGCCAGTCGCCCAGCGCGGGCGGCACATTCTTCTTCGGTGAAGCCGACCTGACCTATACCCTCGCCGACGTGCAGTACAACGCCGAAGTCGATTACGGTCAGCAGCAGAATGCCGCGTTCAACGGCGGTCAGGCGCAGTGGTACGGCCTGTCGCTGCTCGCGCACCGCAAGTTCAATCTGCCGGTGGTGGGTCGCATGGGTGCGACGGTGCGCTACGACCTGCTGGTCGACAGCAAGAACGGTGGCGGCGGCGGTGGTATTGCGCTGAACTCGAACGGCATGGACACGGCTGACGGCTTCGGCATTGGCGCGGACTGTCTGGCCAATTCGAAGGCGAACGGCGGTCTGGGCTTCGAGTGCAAGGGGGCCACCCGTCAGGACGTTTCGCTCGATCTGCTGTTCTACCCGACCCAGCAGATCACGGTCAAGGTGGAATACCGCCACGACTGGGCGAACAAACAGGTGTTCCTGAAGAACGACGGTTCGTACGGCAAGTCCAACGACCTGCTCGCGACGCAGTTCATCTACTCGTTCTAATACGACCCGCCTCACCGCGTGGCCCGGCCTTATGGCGGGTCACGCGCCAAGGCCTCTTCCGCATGCTCTGCCTATGCTCCGATTCTCAAACCAGCCTCACGTCGCCTCGTATTACGCAGCAACCGCCAACGACAGCACACGCCACCCTCCGCTCGAAGAAACGCTCAACGTCGACGTCTGTGTGATCGGCGCGGGCCTCACGGGCATCTCGACTGCGTTGAACCTCGCCGAACGCGGCCACTCGGTCGCGGTGCTTGAAGCATCGAAAGTCGGTTGGGCCGCGAGCGGCCGCAACGGCGGCCAGTTGATCGGCGGCTTCGCCTGCGATATCGATACATTCGCGAAGTTCATGCCCGCGGATGACGTGAAGCGTGTTTGGGACATGGGGCTTGAAACCCTTGATATCGTCAAGGAGCGCGTCGCGAAGCATCAGATCGATTGCGATCTGACCATTGGTTATCTGACGGCGGCGAACAAGCCGCGCGATACGGACGCGTTGCAAAAATGGCGCGACGAAGCGCAACGCCGCTTCGGTTACGAGCGCTTCAGCTATGTCGACGCCGATGGCGTCGGCGAGTATGTTCAATCGCAACGCTATCTTGGCGGCCTGTTCGACGCGGACAGCGGCCATCTGCACCCGCTCAACTACACGCTCGGCCTGGCGCGTGCGGCACGCGAGGCCAGCGTGCGGATTTTCGAAGACAGTTGCGTCACCGCGTTGCGCGAGGAAAACGGCCGGCATGTGGCCGAAACAGCGCGCGGCCAGGTGAATGCGCAATTCGTTGTGCTTGCCTGCAATACCTATCTCGGCCAACTCGCACCGGACATCGCCAGCAAGATCATGCCGGTCGGCACCTACGTGATCGCCACCGAACCGCTCGACCCCGATCGCGCCGAAGCATTGATGCCGGCGAAAGCAGCCGTGTGCGACAGCCGCTTCGTACTGGACTATTTCCGCCCGGCGCCCGATAACCGCTTGCTGTGGGGCGGTAAAGTCAGCTACTCGACGTTCGCGCCTCGCAACCTCGGCGAGGCGATGCGCCGCGATATGCTGAAGACCTTCCCACAACTCGACGATGTCAAAATCGACTACGCGTGGGGCGGCTTCGTCGACATTACGATGAATCGCGCGCCGCATTTCGGGCGCCTGTCGCCGACGGTATATTTCGCTCAAGGCTTCTCCGGTCACGGGGTGAACACCACCGGCCTCGCCGGCAAGCTGATCGCCGAGGCGATCGACGGCCAGGCATCGCGCTTCGATCTGTTCGGCAAGATTCGTCACCGCGACTTCCCCGGCGGCGCTACACTTCGCACCCCTGCCCTCGTGCTCGCGATGGCCTGGTATCGAATGAAGGATCTGCTCTGATGAACGCTCCGACTCCCGGCTTCAACACCCTCGACCACCGCGCCGATGCGCTGATCGCCAACTCGTACTACGAGGCGAGCGCGACCCGTCCGCTTACCGACGATCCGACGCTCGACGGCACTGTGGAGGCCGACGTCTGCGTGATCGGCGCCGGCTTCGCCGGTTTGTCGGTGGCGCTCGAGTGCCGGGCGCGCGGCCTGTCGGTGATCGTGCTCGATGCGCACCGCCCCGGCTGGGGAGCGTCCGGCCGCAACGGCGGACAGACCTTGGTGGGTTTCGCGAAAGACGAGATCATCGAGCGTCAGCTCGGTCTCGACGGTGCGCGCGCCGCGTGGGCGATGTCGGTGGAAGGCGTCGCTTTGGTGCGCGAGCGCATTGAACGTTACGGCATCGATTGCGATTTCACCGCCGGTTATCTGACGGTCGCGACCAAGCCCAAACGCGTGCCGGATTTGCGTTCGTGGATGGAGTCGGCCGCGCAACGCTGGGGTTACACGAAACTCTCGTGGCTCGATACCGATGAGGTGCGTTCACGGGTCGCGTCGCGACGTTATCTGGCGGGGGTCTACGATCCGTTCTCCGGCCACCTGCATCCCCTCAAATACTGCCTCGGTCTTGCCGATGCAGCGCGTCGTGAAGGCGCGCAATTGTTCGCGCATTCGCCGGTGATCGAAGTTGTGCGCGGCGCGCGACCCGTTGTGCGGACGGCCGGCGGTGAAGTGCGCTGCCGCTTCGTCGCCGCGTGCGGCAACGCCACGCTCGGCGACGTGCTGCCCGCGCCGGTGGCCGCGCGTATCGCGCCGATCGCGTCGTATATCGTCGCCACGGAGCCGCTCGGTAAAGAACGCGCGGACGCCCTGATCAAAGGGCGCGAAGCGATTTGCGACAACAACTTCTTCCTCGATTACTTCCGTCTGTCGGCGGATCATCGGGTGCTGTTCGGTGGACGCGCGAGTTCGACCGGTGCGTCGCCCGCACAACTCGGCGAAGAGATTCGCCAGCGCATGATTGGCGTGTTTCCGCAGCTCGACGACGTGCGAATCGACTATGCGTGGGGTGGTTTCGTCGACGTGACGCGCAATCGGGCGCCCGATTTCGGCTCGATCGACCCGAATTACTTCTACGTGCAGGGGTTTTCCGGTCACGGCGTGGCGCTGACCGGGATTGCCGGGCGCGTCGTTGCGAAGGCCATGGCCGGTGAAACAGCGGCCTTCGATCTGTTCGCTCAATTACGGCATGCGCGCTTTCCGGGTGGGCCGGCGTTTCGCGGACCGGCGCTGGAACTTGGGATGATGTATCACCGGATTCTGGAGTTGTTCTAGGCGATATCCGGATGCGTCATCGCTGCTGCGCCCGCGGCATTCGCGCCAACGCGCTGCAATTGATGCGGCTGATGCGAAAGGACGGGCTAGGCGTCGAGGCGCGCGAGGGCCAGCGTCACGAAGAAGCGCACGCCGAGCGGCAGCACGTCGTCGTTGAAATCGAACTCGGGGTGATGGCAATAGACCCCGCCCTGTCCAAGCAGCACATAGGCGCCGGGGCGACGCAATAGAAACTCAGAGAAGTCCTCGGAGCCGTTGAGCGGCGGAAAATCGCGCAGCACGTTCTCCGCGCCGAACACTTGCTCCGCCGCCGCTGCCGCTGCTTCGGCCTGCACACGATGATTGATCGTCGCGGGCGAGCTGCCATAGAACGTCACCGCGATCTCGCATTCGGTCGCGAGTGCGACGCCCGCGCAGATCGACTCGATGCGCGCCTTCATCCGTTCGCGCACGCATTCGTCGAACGTGCGCACGGTGCCCGTCATCTGCGCATGCGAAGGAATCACGTTCGACGTGGTGCCCGCATGAATGCTTCCGATGCTGAGTACGGCAGCCGAAGCAGGATCGATCGCGCGGCTCACCACAGTCTGCAGCGCGCAAATGAGTTGTGCGGCAGCCGCGATCGGGTCCCGGGTCTTTTCAGGCGACGAGCCATGACCGCCAACACCGGTCACGTCGATCCGCATCTCGTCGCACGACGCCAGCATGGCGCCGTCACGTACACCGAACGTACCCGGCGCAAAATGCGGCGCATTGTGCATGCCGTAGATCTCGTCGTACGGAAAACGGCTTTCGAGCCCGTCGGCCAGCATGGCCAGCGCACCACCGCCGGTTTCCTCGGCGGGTTGGAAAATCAGCACGAGCGTCCCGGCGAAATCGCGATGACGGCTGAAATGGCGTGCCGTGCCCAGCAGCATCGCGGTGTGGCCGTCGTGGCCGCAACCGTGAAATACCCCTTGCCGCAACGAGCGGTGCAACGGCCGGCCCTCTTCTTCCATCGGCAGCGCATCCATGTCGGCGCGCAATGCGATGGTGCGCCCCATGCCGGGCGCCGCACCCGTGCCACGAATCACGCCGACCACGCCCGTTTTGCCGATACTCGTGTGTGTTTCGATACCCCAGGCGCGCAGTTTCGCGGCAACGAGTTCGCTTGTGCGTGTCTCGTCGAAAGCCGTCTCCGGATTGGCGTGAATGTCTCGCCGCAATGCCACCACTTCGTCGATGTCCGCATCGATTACGTTCAGTCCCACTTTCGCTCCTTGTCTTGAGTGCTGCCGGCCGCGCGCCTCGTCACCGGCGGCGGAGTGGCTATACTAGCCAGCCCCGCGACTGGTCAATTTCCAGTTTTTTATGTACATAGCCAACGCTTATGGGCCGCGGACACCATGAAAACCACTCAATTACGCACCCTCGTGGCGATTGCCGAGCACGGCACGCTGATGGCCGCCGCTGATGCGCTGTGCCTGTCGCAGCCGGCCGTCACCAAGAGCATCAAGGAACTGGAGGCGCGCCTCGGTGTGCAACTGCTGCTACGCAGTGGCTCGGGAATTCGTTTGACACCGTATGGCGAAGCGCTGCTCCGGCGTGCGCGAACTGTCGTGACCGAGATCGCACGGGCCGAGCAGGAGTTGGAGGAGATGAAGTCGTCGGCTGGGCGGACACTCGAGATCGGCGTGTCGCTGCTCGCGGCGTCAATCGTCGTGCCTGAAGCAATTCACGCTTTCCGCAAGCGATTTCCCGATGTGCAGCTCGACGTGCACGAGTACCAGACCACGCGTCTCATCGACGGCCTGCGCGACGGCTCATTCGACATGTGCATCGGTTTTACCGGCGAAGGGGACCCCAGCAACGAATTCCGCGTGACACCGCTCGGCACGGTGTCGCAATCGCTGGCGGTCAAGTCGGGCGATCCGCTGGCGGGCGCAACACAGCTTGCTGGTTTGCGGGAAGCGCACTGGCTCTACAACTACACGCGCAAGAGCGTGCCCGCATTCTGGGCCGCGCTAACCGCGCGCGCGGGTAATACAGGCGCGACGCTGGCGCCGCCTTCGAGGATCACGGTCTGCACCGCGCGGCGGCTCTATGCCGAACTCGCCAGCGAAGCGGGCGTGGTGAGCGTCTGGCCGGATTTCCAGTTGAACGAGGAAATCGAGTGCGGCACGCTGGAGCGCGTCGCGCTCGATTTCGCACTGCCGCCCCTCGCGCTCAGCCTGATTCATCGCAAGGATGGCGTGCTGGGCGATGCGGCGGAATATTTCATCGACTGTCTGAAGAACAACGCGCTGCCTGCCTGAACGCGCGGCGCGGCGCGAAACCGGACTCCGCTGCGCAGTGCCGCGCTGCCCCTGCTGACGCAAGGCAGGCTGCCGGCTTGAGCCACGCCTCCCGCACCACACGTCCCGTTCCCACCCTGCAAACTCACCGGCCTATCAACCTGCCACCTGGCGTTTACCCGAAAACGGCATTTTGTCGACTATTTATCGATAAATTATCGTGTTAGATTTCCTCGCCTACGCGTCATTGCAACCTGGCGCAACCCGTCGCATCGCGGGCGCAACCAGTCTGCGCGAGACATCCGAAACAACACGCACAGCGGCAAAACAACGACATAGCAGCAATACCGGAGAACAGCATGTGGGTCTTGATTGGCGTGCCGATCGTCGTACTCGGCTTCGCATTGCGCTTCAACGCGCTACTGGTGGTAACGATCGCGGGAATCGCCACCGGCATCGCCGGGGGCCTGCAACCGGTGGAGATCGTCAGCGCGTTCGGCAAGGCATTCGCCGATAACCGCTACATGGGCCTGATCTGGCTCACGCTGCCCGTGATCGCACTGCTCGAACGCAACGGCCTGAAGGAACAGGCCAAACACCTGATTTCGCGCCTGCACGCCGCCACCACGGGCCGCGTGCTGATGCTCTATTTCGTGATTCGCCAGATCACCGCCGCGCTTGGGCTCACTTCGCTCGGCGGCCATGCGCAGATGGTGCGCCCGCTGATCGCCCCGATGGCCGAGGCGGCCGCCGCGAACCGCTATGGCGAACTGCCCGACGTGGTGCGTCAGCAGATCCGCGCGAATGCGTCGGCAGTCGACAACATTGCCGTGTTCTTCGGCGAAGATATTTTCATTGCGATCCAGTCGATCCTGCTGATCAAAGGTTTTCTCGAGCAGAACAGCATCGTCGTCGAGCCCCTGCACGTGTCCGTATGGGCGATTCCCACGGCGGTGGCGGCACTCGTGATTCACGTCGTGCGCCTGCTGCTGCTCGATCGCAATCTCTCGCACAAGATGAATGCGCTGGGCGCGGCGGCAGGACAGCAACGAGGTATTGCACGATGACGATCAAGCTCGAATCCCTCTACGTGCTGGCCGGTTTGATGTTTGCCGCGTTCGCGCTTTTCAATCTGCAAGACCGCTCGAATCCACGCCGTATCGTCAACTTTCTGTTCTGGGGCATCTACGCGATCACCTTTATGTTCGGCGGGGAACTGCCGCATTTCGTGACCGGCTGTCTCGCGATTGCACTCGCCCTGATCGCCGGGTCCGGCAAGCTCGGCAAAGGCAAAACCGACGGCAATAGCGAAGCGGCCGCCACGCGCCGCGAAGCCAACGCACGGCGCTTCGGCAATAAGCTTTTCATCCCGGCGCTGCTGATTCCGGTCATTACCCTGCTCGGCACGTTGACGCTGAAATATGTACCGTTCGTCGAGCCGAAGAACGTCACGCTGATTTCACTGGTGCTGGGCACGCTGGTCGCCTTCGGCGCCGCGCTGTTCATGTTGCGCGACTCGCCGGTGCATGCGTTGAAAGACGCGCGGCACACCATGGATACCGTGGGTTGGGCCGCGATTCTGCCGCAGATGCTGGCCGCCCTCGGCGCGCTGTTTGCAATTGCCGGTGTAGGCCACGTCGTGTCGGATCTCGTGAAAACGTGGATTCCGGTCGACTCCGCTTTCGCGGTGGTCGCGGCTTATACATTCGGCATGGCGATCTTCACGATGATCATGGGTAACGCGTTTGCCGCGTTTCCGGTGATGACAGCCGGCATCGGCCTGCCATTGATCGTGCATCAGTTCCACGGCAACCCGGCCATTCTCGGTGCGATCGGCATGTTGTGCGGCTTCTGCGGCACTTTGATGACCCCAATGGCCGCCAACTTCAATATCGTGCCGGCTGCGCTGCTTGAACTGAAAGACCAGAATGGCGTGATCAAGGCGCAGTGGCCAACTGCTTTACTATTGCTGATCGTCAATACCATACTGTTGTACCTGTTCGTATTCCGCTTTTGAGGAGGCGCCGATGACTGTTCAACTCACGCCCGAATTCGCGTCTAAATTCGCCAATCTCGCACTCGCCCATCTCACGCGCGAGTATCCGAACAAGCTGACCCATTCGCTTGCCGGTCCGCAAGACGTGCAGGGCCCGCGCGCGCTGCATCCGATTTTTTATGGCAGCTACGATTGGCATTCGTGCGTGCATGGTTACTGGCTCATCCTGCATCTGCTCGACCGCTTCCCCGATCTGCCTGAAGCAGCGCGCATTGTCGCGGTGGTCGACGAGCATTTCACCCCGGCGAATGTGGCCGGCGAACTGGCGTATCTCGATCTGGCGCATAACCGCGGTTTCGAGCGCCCGTATGGATGGGCCTGGCTGCTTGCACTAAGCGCGCAACTGCACACGCTGAAGCTATCGGAAGCGGCGCGCTGGTCCAAGGTTTTTGCGCCCTTGACCGAGGCCTTTGTCGAACGCTTCGAGGAATTTCTGCCGAAAGCGACCTACCCGTTGCGCGTCGGCACGCATTTCAACATGGCATTCGCGCTTGCGCTCACGCTCGATTTTGCGCGGCAAACCTCGCGTGAATCGCTCGAAGCGCTGCTGGTCAACACGGCGGAACGCTGGTTCCTGAACGATGTCGCGTGCCAGGCCTGGGAGCCGGCCGGCGACGAGTTCCTGTCGCCTTCGCTAATGGAAGCGGAACTGATGCGGCGGGTGTTGCCGCCCGCGCAATTCAGCGAATGGTTCAGGCGCTTTCTGCCGGATCTCGGTGCGAAGAAGCCGGCCACGCTGTTTGAACCTGTCACCGTGACCGATCGCACCGACGGCAAGATTGCCCACCTGGATGGCCTGAACCTGAGCCGCGCGTGGTGCCAGCGTTCGCTGGCGCGCGCGTTGCCGGCCGGCGACGTGCGCCGCACCGTATTGTTCGATTCGGCCGAGCGTCATCTTCAGAGCGCCCTGCCGCACGTGGCCGGCGACTACATGGGCGAACATTGGCTGGGCACGTTCGCCACGCTCGCGCTGGAAGCATAAGCGTGCTTTAGCAGAACCGTCGTTAAGCGGGCCGGATTTGAAGCGCGCTTAACGACCCGGCCGGCGAACTCGCCGGCTCGACACATTACTGGCCAGTCAGCTTTTTAGGCTTCGGCGGCGACTGAACCTTGTTGTACTGAAACGCGGGCGTCGCCTTCAACGCATCTTTCGTCGCGCCTGCCAGATAGAAATTCCCCGAGCGAATATCCAGTGCGGCGATAGGCACGGCTACGTCATGCGACGCCACGCCCAGGAATCCGCCCGCGGAGACAATGGCGGCGGACAGCGAGCCATCGGGGGCGACCACCAGATCGCGGATCGTACCGATCTTTTCGTTCTGGTCGTTATACACGCCCTTGCCGAGAATGCTCTTTTTCACACTCCAGCCGCTCAGCAGCGCATTCGATTGCTCGACTGTGACGCTCAAGGGCTGCGTGCCGGCCACTTGGGCCTGCGCGCCAAAACTGGTTGCAGCTACCGCGACCACAATCACAAGCTTGCTCAACTTCATATCGTTCACTCCGTTTCTGATGGGCTTGACCGGCGCATGATCCACGCCGAAGGAATCGCTGCAAAACGATCATACAGACTAGCCGGCGCGTCTGCATCCAGCGCGTTCATCTGAACCGACCCATCACTCATCGTTGCCTCCGAAAGAGTGACGGCACGGCTCAAAGCGCATAACGGTAAAATCGAGCCAGGCGATGACGCCCGTTTAGAGGTGGCAGTTTGACTGAGCTTGAACAGGGTTTCATTCTGACCCGACATTGGCGGGATACTCCCGCCGGCACGGAAGTGGATTTCTGGCTGGCAACAGACGGCGGGCCCCGTCACATCCGTTTGCGCCCTCAGCCTTCAGTGGCGTTCATTCCGGCCGCGCACCGGGAACGCGCGGAAACAATCCTGCGCCGTGAGGCGCCGCTCGATCTGCGTCCGCTCGATCTATGCGATTTCCAGCATCGGCCGGTCATGGGACTCTACTGTCCGCAATACCGGCAATTGACAGGCCTCGAGAAGCGCCTGAAACAAGGCGGCGTCGACGTCTACGAGGCGGATATTTTCCCGCCCGAGCGCTACATGATGGAGCGCTTCATCACCGCGCCGGTATGGTTCGGCGGCGACGCGCAGCATGGCGGCCCGCTCATGAACGGCGAGTTGAAACCGGCTACGGACTACCGTCCGTCGTTGAAGCTGGTGTCGCTCGATATCGAAACCAGCGCGCACGCCGAACTCTATTCCATCGCGCTCGAAGGGTGCGGACAGCGTCAGGTCTATATGCTGGGACCGCCGAACGGTGACGCCGGTGGTATCGACTTCGACCTCGAATACTGCGAAAGCCGCGCACAGCTGCTGGAAAAACTGAATACGTGGCTGGAACGGCACGACCCCGATGCGATCATCGGCTGGAACCTCGTGCAGTTCGACTTGCGTGTGTTGCAGCAGCACGCCGAACAGTATCGCGTGCCGCTGCGACTCGGCCGCGGTGGCGCCGTGATGGAATGGCGCGAGCACGGCCACAAACAGAATCATTTCTTCGCGGGCGCCGCGGGACGATTGATCATCGACGGTATCGAAGCGTTGCGCTCCGCGACGTGGAGTTTCCCTTCGTTCAGCCTCGAATATGTGGCGCGTTCCGTATTGGGCGAAGGCAAGGCGATCGACAATCCTTATCAACGCATGGACGAAATCCAGCGCCGTTTCGACGAGGACAAGCCGGCCCTGGCGCGCTACAACCTGAAGGATTGCGAGCTGGTCACGCGCATCTTTGCGAAAACCGAACTGCTGTCGTTCCTGCTGGAGCGCGCAACCGTGACCGGTCTGCCCGCGGACCGCAGCGGCGGATCGGTCGCGGCGTTCACGCATCTATATATGCCGCGCATGCATCGTCAGGGTTACGTCGCGCCGAATCTCGGCGACGTAGCCGGTGCCGCGAGCCCCGGCGGATTCGTGATGGATTCGCGGCCCGGCCTCTACGATTCCGTGCTGGTGCTCGACTACAAGAGCCTCTACCCGTCGATCATCCGGACGTTTCTGATCGACCCGCTAGGGCTCGTGGAAGGCATGCTGAATCCCGCCGACGATCAATCGGTGCCGGGTTTTCTCGGCGCGCGCTTCTCGCGCACGCGCCATTGCCTGCCTTCGATCGTCGGCCAGGTGTGGCAGGCACGCGAAGCCGCCAAACGCGCGCACAACGGGCCGCTTTCGCAGGCGTTGAAAATCATCATGAACGCTTTCTACGGCGTGCTCGGTTCCACCGGATGCCGTTTCTTCGACCCGCGCCTCGCGTCGTCGATCACGATGCGCGGCCACGAAATCATGCACGCCACGCGCGAGCTGATCGAGGCGCAAGGCTACGAAGTCATTTACGGCGACACCGATTCGACTTTCGTCTGGCTGAAGCACGCGCACAGCGAAGAAGATGCGAGCCGGATCGGCCGCGCGCTGGTCGAGCATATCAATGCGCAATGGCGGCAGGATCTGCAGGCACGCTTCGGACTCGAGAGCGCGCTGGAGCTGCAATTCGAGCGGCACTACAAGCGCTTTTTCATGCCGACGATTCGCGGCGCCGAGGAAGGCAGCAAGAAACGCTATGCCGGGCTGACTGTTTTGCCGGACGGCAGCGAAAACATCGTCTACAAAGGGCTCGAAACGGTGCGCACCGACTGGACGCCGCTTGCCCAGCAGTTCCAGCAGGAACTCTACGGGCGAATCTTCAGGCAACAGCCGTATCGGGACTATGTACGCGACTATGTGCGCGATACGCTGGCGGGAAAACTGGACGATCAGCTCGTGTACCGCAAGCGCTTGCGCCGCTCGCTCGGCGAGTACGAACGCAACGTGCCGCCGCATGTGCGCGCGGCACGCGTGGCCGACGAGTTCAACCGGCAACAGGGACGTCCATTGCAATACCAGAACGGCGGCTGGATCAGCTATGTGATGACAACCGCCGGACCGGAACCGCTCGAGACCTTGCGCTCGGCGATCGACTACGAACACTATCTGACGCGGCAGTTGCAACCGGTTGCGGATGCGATCCTGCCGCTGTTGCGCGACGATTTCACGACGTTGATGTCGGGGCAGGAACAGTTGTTCTGACTCGTTCTACTTCGAAATCTTCTCCAGCTCCAGACCCTTCGTACGCGGCCCCATCAGACCGATCGCCAGCATCACGATCAGCATCGCACCGGCGATGAAGACGAACACGCCAGTGGTGCCGAAGTGCTTCAGCACCGCCGCGATCAGAAAGGCCGTGAAGATCGCCGAGAAACGGCTCCACGAATAAACAAAGCCCACCGCCCGCGCGCGAATGCTGGTCGGAAAGAGTTCGGCCTGGTACGCATGGTAGCTGTACGAAATGATGTTGCCCGCGAGCGTCAGACACACCCCGAGGCTCACCAGCAGCACCGCGCCGGATGCCTGGCTGAACCAGAGGCCGCACACGATATTCACGGCCGCCATCACCACGATCACCGTCTTGCGCTCGAAGCGGTCGCCGATAAAGAGGCCGATTATCGGACCGATCGGCGCGGCCAGCGCAATCACGCTCGAGTACATCAGGCTTGTGGTGATCGTAATGCCCTGCTTGATCAGCAGCGTCGGCACCCAGTTCGCGAAACCATAGAAGCCGACCGTCTGGAAAATATTGAAGAGCGTCATCATCACGGTACGGCCGCGGTACGGCGGCACCCACATATCGCGAAAGCTGCCGCGCGGCGCAACCGGCACCGGCGCTGCGGGCGGCGGCAGTTCACGGCCATATTCGCCGCGCACCTTCGCTTCAAGTTCGCTCATCACGCGATCGGCTTCGGCAAGACGCCCTTGTTGCGCGAGCCAGCGCGGGCTTTCCGGCAACGCTCGTCGGATCCACCACACGAACAGCGCACCGTGCGCGCCGATCAGCACCACCCAGCGCCAGCCGTCGAGACCAAGCAGCGTGCGCGGCACCAGCACGTAAGAGAGAAATGCGACTACCGGCACCGCTGTGAAACCGACGGCCTGTTCGCACGCGAAAGCCCGGCCGCGAATCTGCTTGGGCACCAGCTCCGAGATATACGTGCCGATCGTCACCAGTTCGACGCCGATGCCGATCCCCGCCACGAAGCGCCAGAAGTTCAAACCCGTGGCCGTTTCCTGAAACGCCATCACGACGTTGGCCGCCGTGTACCACAGCAGCGAATACGTGAACACGGCGCGGCGCCCGAAGCGATCCGCCAGAAAGCCGCACGCGATCGTGCCGATGAACAAACCGCTGAACAGCGCGGCGATGAAACTCGCGACACCGGTCGAGCCGAACAGACCGTGCGTGGTCGCCGTCAACAGCCCGCTTTTGACGAGGCCTGGCGCGACATAGCCGGAGTACAGCAGGTCGTACAGTTCGAAGAAGAAGCCGAGGCTTAGCAGCACCACCAGCTTCCAGATGGAGCGTGTGGCGGGCAGCCGGTCGAGGCGCGCGGAGATGCTACCGGCGTCGAGCGTGATGGACGCAGCAGACGCCGCAGCCGTTGCGGAAGACGCCGCGCCGCCGGTGCTGCGCGCGACGGACCCGGCGTGATCGGGGGATGCCATATTGTTTGTCTCCTGGTAGTGCGCTCATGCAGGCGATGCACGACGATGCTCGCCGGGTCCGGTCTCGTGCCGGCCTTCTGGTTACTTTTGCGTATCGCACGCACCACGATGCCGGGCCCCAAGGTCCGGCCAGCATTCTAGCCGCGTGCGCGCTTCAATTGTTCGAAGGTGGTGATTTTTCCAGCCAGCGCGCTCGCTGCAACGGTGTAGGGGCTCGCGAGCCACACGTTGCCCGGACCGGAGCGGCCAGGGAAATTGCGGTTGATCGCGCTGATCGTTACCTCGTTCGCGTTGGCCGACTGCCCCGGTCCGCAGTTCGCGCACGAGCCGCAGCCCGGCATCACGAGCGTCACCCCCGCGCGCTCGAAAACCGGTAAATAGCCTTGTTCCTCACAATAGGCGCGCACTGCCATCGTGCCGAATTGCAGAAACAGGCGCGTCTTGTCAGGCACATGCATGCCGTGCTCCACACCCCAACGCAATACCTCGTGATAGAAGTCGAAGTCTTCGCGCTTGCCTGCCGTGCACGAGCCGCCATACGCGATATCGATCGCGACATCGCTCTCAAGTTGCGGCGCCGGCACGCCATTGCCCGGATCGCCCGGACGCGCGAGCATCGGTTCGATGGCGGTAGCGTCGATGCGAATCGTGTCGCGATACGTGGCGCCGGCATCGCTTTTCATCCAGCTTTCAAGGCTGAAGTCGACCCCGCGACGCTCCTTCAGAAACGCCACCGTGCGTTGGTCCGGTTCCACGATGCCCGTGAAGCCGCCCAGTTCCGCAACCATATTGGTCAGCGTGGCGCGTTCGTCGATCGACATTGCGCGCACCGCCGCGCCGCCGTATTCGAACACCAGACCGATCGCCCCGCCCGAGCGGATCGCGTCCATCTGCAACAGATGCAGCACGACGTCTTTCGCGGTCACGCCGTCGCGCAATACGCCGTCGATCTCGATGCGCAAGGTTTCCGGCACTTTGCAGCGCACATAGCCCGTCACCCAGCTATTGGCGATTTCTGTCGCGCCCGCACCGAATGCGAGGCAGCCGAGTGCGCCCGAATGCGGCGTGTGCGAATCGGTGCCGCACGCCACCTGCCCCGGCAACGCGTATTGCTCGGCCATCAACGCATGACAGATACCCTCGGACCCCGGCGAGTTATCGAGCGCGCCGTGCGAGCGCACTGGATAGTCGCGCGAGAACGACGTGTGCCCTTCCATCAGATTGGCGACACCCGGCAGCAATCCGTCGCGGACGTGCGGAATGCTTTGTGAAGCGAGCACCAGATGATCCTGAAACGCGATGATGTGGTCCGGCGCATGCAGCGGCGCCGGCTTGCCGAACGCGCGATGCATCAGATGCGCGCACATGCCGGTGAAGTAGTCGTGGCTGAAGCGCCAGTCGGCGGCGATGAACACACCGTCGCCGCGCTGCGCGTGTTCAATGCCAGGATGAAGATGACGCTCGATGATCTTCTCGACCAGCGTCTTCGGCTCGGCCTCGCCCGCTGCGGACTCGGCATTCTCCCCGCTCCGCACACGCGGCGCGGGCCAGTCGGCGAACTTGCTGTACGCGAGCAATCCGCCGCTGCGAATGATCTGCTGCGTGAGCGCGTCGCGGCCCTTGAGAAACTCGTCGATCGGCACCGCCTCTCCTGCGATCAGGCGATCGAGCACGGAGAAATCGGTGGTAGTGAGGATACCGATGTTGTCGCAATTCTGCTGATAGATGCGCTCGAAACTCTCGGCAACGATCAGGCGGATGCCCGCCGACAACTCCGCCAATGGACTCGATTCACGCGAAGAGCCCTTGCCGTAGCGCTTGCCCGCAACCGTTACCTGAAAGCCGCCGTCCTTGACCGCATTGCGACCAACCGGCAGGCGCTCGCCTGCCTTGAAGCCCACGTACGGATACTGACCGAGGCGTTCGTCATAGGTGAGCATGACGGTGACCGGTGTGATTTCGTCGGTCGAGACGTTGTCGCGCAGCGGGCCCACGCTGGCACGCGTGAAGTTTTCACCCGCCAGTTGTGCCTCGATCACAGCGGGGTCCTGGGACAGGTACAGCACGCGGCCGTCCAGACGAATCGTGTCGCTCATCAGCATTCTCCTTGCACGCACTATACGGCGCGCAACGGCGATGCCGAAGTGCTGGTCGAGCAACGCAGACGTCTTGTTTGGCGATGATCGGCGCGCCGTTCTTCCTCGCGTTGTCGTGGCGCATCGTGACGCAGCCGCGGTCGCGGTGCCGGCCTGATCGCCCCGCTAAGCCCCGCCGCCGAGGAAGCCGACAAGCGCCGCCGCGCTCGCGCTTAACTGATCGCGCGACTTGAAGATCATGACGAGACGCCGTAACGCCCAGGGATCGCTCAGGGACAGCAGACGCACGTCGAGCGCATTCACGTAGAGCAGCCCCACTTGCTCCGGCACGATCGCGATGCCGAGGCCGGCATGGACCATCCGGCACAGCGCGTCGAGGCTGCTGACGCGGATCTTCACGTCGAGTTGCCGCCCCGCGCCGGCCGCCGCCTGCTGCGCAAGCAGTTGCGTCAGCGCACTCTCGCTGCGCAGGCCGACAAAGCTGTCGTCGAGCAAGGCCTCGAACGCCACGTGCGACGCGTCGGCGAGACGATGACCGAACGGCACCAGCACCGCGAGGCGATCTTCCCGATACAGCACCTGCTCGAAGGCTTCGCTGCCCGCCACCGGGTTGCAGATGCCAAAGTCCGCGCCATGTTCGCCGACTATCCGCAACACGTCCGCGCTGTTCTCCTCCTCCAGTTCGATCGACACCTCCGGGAACACCCGCCCGAATGCCGCTACGTCTTCGGGCAAGAACTGCACGATCGACGAAAGATTCGCCACCACCCGCACCCGCCCCTTCGCTCCCGACGAAAACCGTGACAACTCCGCGCTCATCTGTTCGATGCTGCCGATGATCGCCAGCGCATAGCGCAGCACGGTCTCGCCGACCGGCGTCACCGTAATGCCGCGCGACTGCCGCTGGATCACCGGTAGGCCGATCAGCGCCTCGATCTCGGCAATGCGCCGGCTCACGGCGGACGACGCAATGAACTCGCGCTCGGCCGCGCGCGCGATGTTCTGCTCCTGGCAGACGGCGACGAACAGGCGCAGCGAGGTGAGATCGAGTTTCTTCAGAAGGTTTTCCATGGGCTCGCCTGGCGGGAATGCCTCGATTGTGACGTGCGTTGCCTGATTCGCCAAAGCACTTCCCGGGAGGGCCGCACACGCCGGCGGGCGGCGCCGGCATGCCACCAGGAAGGCTTGCTTTGCCGCGTGCATCCCGAAGCGTCGCTTTTTCGCGTCAGTTTCAACTCCTGCCCGCCGCTGCACCCGCAGGCCACACTGACTAAAAAACACCTATGATTTAAAAGCGCTTTTTGTCAAAAAGCAGCATTTAATCACTTCAGGAAACAGCTTATTGTAAAAAAGTAGAAACACTTTGGAACCGGTTCCATTTACCATGACGCCGCAATCCGATGACTGCCTCGGAGCGTCATGGCGCGCTCCCTTCTCGTGACAAAGAACAATATGGCTCAATCTCCTCTTACCTCCCGCCGCGGCTTCTTACGCACGGCCATCGCGCTGGTTCCCGTCGGAACGCTCGCCGGCTGCGAAGTCAAGCAGGCGGGCACGGGCGCCCAGGGCGCGAGCGGCGCAGCTACCGCAGGCCAGGCTTCCGGCGCCGACTACAAGCCGCATTTCTTCGACGCGAAGGAATGGGCCTTCGTCCACGCGGCGGTCGACCGTCTGATTCCCGCCGACAGCGAAGGCCCCGGAGCGGTCGAAGCCGGCGTGCCCGAATTCATCGACCGGCAGATGGACACGCCGTACGCGCACGGCGCGCTCTGGTATATGCAAGGCCCCTTCCAGCAAGGCGCACCGGAGCTCGGCTACCAGTTGAAGCTCGTGCCGCGCGATCTGTACCGGCTGGGCATCGCCGCGGTGAACGCCTACTGCAGCAAAACCTATTCGCATCCGTTCGACGCCCTCGACGCGCCCACGCGCGACACCGTGCTCGCCGCGCTCGAGACCGGAAAGATCGATCTGGCGGACGTCCCGGCTACCGTTTTCTTCGGCCAGTTACTGCAAAACACTCGCGAAGGTTACTTCTGCGACCCGATCCACGGCGGCAATCGCGACATGGGCGGCTGGAAGATGATCGGTTTCCCCGGCGCGCGCGCCGATTTCATGGACTTCGTCAACCAGGACGGCCAGGCCTATCCGTATGGCCCCGTGTCGATCGAAGGAAAGCGCACCTGATGACCACGCAAACCAAACCCCACGCCGACGCGGTAATCATCGGCTTCGGCTGGACCGGTGCGATCCTCGCGAAGGAACTCACCGAGGCCGGCCTCAACGTGGTCGCGCTCGAACGCGGCGAGTATCGCGACACCTATCCGGACGGCGCGTACCCGAACACGATCGACGAGCTGACCTACAACGTTCGCAAGAAGCTGTTCCTCGATCTTTCGAAGACCACCGTCTCGATCCGTCATAACGTCGGCGAAACGGCGCTGCCGTATCGTCAGCTTGCCGCATTCCTGCCGGGCGAAGGTGTCGGCGGCGCCGGCCTGCATTGGTCGGGTGTGCATTTCCGCATCACGCCGGAAGAGCTGCGTCTGAAGAGCCACTACGAAGAACGCTACGGCAAGCGCTTCATTCCGGAAGGCATGACGATCCAGGATTACGGCGTCAGCTACGAGGAACTCGAACCGCATTTCGACTTCGCCGAGAAAGTGTTCGGCACGTCGGGCCAGGCGTATAAGGTCAACGGCAAGATAGTCGGCGACGGCAACGTGTTCGACGCGCCGCGCAGCGACAACTTCCCGCTCCCCGCGCAGTTGAACACTTACTCGGCCGAGCGCTTCGGCAAGGCCGCGCGCGAACTCGGGCTGCACCCTTACCGCCTGCCTTCGGCGAATACGTCGGGTCCGTACACGAACCCGTATGGTGTGCAGATGGGGCCGTGCAACTTCTGCGGATTCTGCAGCGGCTACGCGTGCTACATGTATTCGAAGGCCTCGCCGAATCTGAACATTCTGCCCGCGCTGAAGCCGTTGCCGAACTTCGAACTGCGTTCGCGCTGCCACGTGCTGCGCGTCGAACTCGACGATACGAAAAAGCGCGCCAAGGGCGTGACGTACGTCGATCCGGCGGGCAACGAAGTCTTTCAACCCGCCGATCTCGTGATCGTCGCGGCGTTCCAGTATCACAACGTCCACCTGCTTCTGCTCTCGGGCATCGGCAAGCCGTACGACCCGATCTCGGGCGAAGGCGTGGTCGGCCGCAATTTCGCGTACCAGAACCTCTCGACGATCACGGCGTTCTTCGACAAGGACACCTTCACCAATCCGTTCATCGGCGCGGGTGGCAATGGCGTCGCGGTGGACGACTTCAACGCCGACAACTTCGATCACGGCCCGCTCGGTTTCGTCGGCGGCTCGCCGTTGTGGGTGAACCAGGCGGGCACCAAACCGATCAGCGGCATCGCGACACCGGCGGGCACGCCGAACTGGGGCGCGAACTGGAAGAAGTCGGTGAAGGATCACTACGCGCACACCATTTCGATGGATGCGCACGGCTCCAACATGTCGTACCGCGACGTGTTCCTCGATCTCGATCCGACCTATCGCGATTCGTACGGCCAGCCGCTGCTGCGCATGACCTTCGACTGGAAGGACAACGACATCAAGATGGCGCAATACGTGACCGGGCAGATGCACAAGATCGCGCAACAGATGGGGCCGAAGTCCATCGGCGTCTATACGCGCGAATTCGGCGCGCACTTCGATTCGCGCCGCTATCAGACGACTCACCTGGTCGGTGGCGCGATTATGGGCACCGATCCGAAGACCAGCGTGCTGAACCGTTATCTGCAAAGCTGGGACGTGCACAACGTGTTCGTGATGGGCGCGTCGGCATTCCCGCAAGGCATCGGCTACAACCCGACCGGCCTCGTCGCCGCGCTTGCCTACTGGTCGGCGCGCGCGATCCGCGAGCAGTATCTGAAGAACCCCGGGCCGCTGGTGAGCGTATGAAGAAAATCGACATCCAACGCCTGGGACAGGCATTCAAACGCGTGAGCGCGGCCTCTGTTTGCGCCGCTGCGGCGCTGTGCGCACCGCTTGCCGTGCAAGCGGCAACTCCGGCACCCACTCCGCCGCAATCCGCCGACGCCGCGTTGATCGCGCACGGCAAATACCTCGCGCGCGCCGGCGATTGCATTGCGTGTCACACGGCGCAATCGGGCAAGCCATTCGCGGGCGGCCTGAAGTTCGACACGCCGATCGGCGCGATCTACTCGACCAACATCACGCCCGATCGCGATACCGGTATCGGCTCGTGGACCTTCGCGCAGTTCGATCGCGCGGTGCGCGCGGGCGTGCGGCCGAACGGCGACACGCTGTATCCGGCGATGCCGTACCCGTCGTATGCGCGCCTGAGCGACGCCGACATGCACGCGCTGTACGCGTACTTCACCCAGGGTGTCGCGCCGGTGAACCAGGCGAACCGTGCGGTCGATATCGTCTGGCCGCTGTCGATGCGCTGGCCGCTCGGCATCTGGCGTCATCTGTTCGCACCGCAGCCCATGACGTTCGACGCGCAGCACTATGCCGATCCTGTGGTCGCGCGCGGTGCGTACCTCGTGCAGGGTCTCGGCCACTGCGGCGCCTGCCACACGCCGCGCGCGGTGACGATGCAGGAGCGCGCATTGAGCGATCTGGACGGCAGCGAATTTCTTGCCGGCGGCGCGGCAATCGACGGCTGGGTTCCGTCGAGCCTGCGGGGCAACCCGCGTACCGGTATCGGCGGCTGGAGCGAGGCCGATCTCGTGCAGTTCCTGAAGACCGGACGTACGCAGCACAGCGCGGCATTCGGCGGTATGACCGACGTCGTTCAGCACAGCATGCAGCACATGAGCGACGCCGACCTGAGCGCGATCGCGCGCTACCTGAAGACGCTGCCGTCGACCGATCCGCAGGAAACGCCATACGTGTACAACGATACGGCCGCTCACGCGCTGCGTACCGGCGACGCCACGGCTCCCGGCGCCGCCGTCTACCGCGACAACTGCACCGCCTGCCACCGCAGCGACGGCCGGGGTTACACGCGCGTTTTCCCGGCACTGGGCGGCAATCCGGTCGTGCAGGGCAAGGACGCGACCTCGCTGATTCACGTGCTGCTGACCGGCAACACGCTCGAAGGCACGAAGAGCGCGCCGTCCTCGTTCACGATGCCGCCTTTCGGCTGGCGTCTGAACGATCAGGAAGTCGCCGACGTCACGAACTTCGTGCGCAATAGCTGGGGCAACACCGGTTCGACGGTCAGTGCCGCGGATGTCGCCAAGGTCCGCAAGACCGTCAAGGTGACGGCGCCGGAGATGCCTCCCGGCGCTTCACTAAGCCGATAAGCTCGCGCCGCCAGAAATCGCAAGCCGCTTCCCCCGCTTCCCGCAGTCTGCTCCGTTGTTCAGGAGCGGACTGCGGGTGCGCGGAAAAAAGAGAGATCGCCATGCAGGCGACCTGACATCGACGATCCAACCAAGTTACCACTACGATGAAAAAGCACTTGCTTGCTGCACCCCTGTTGTTGTCTTTCGCGGGTATTGCGTCCGCGCAGAGTTCCGTCATGCTGTACGGCATCGTCGATGCGGGTATCACGTATCGCAGCAACGAACGCACCGGCACCACCGGCGCTTACTCGGGACACTCGAACGTCGCGGTAACGAGTGGCAATCTCTCCGGCAGCCGCTTCGGCATCAAGGGTCAGGAAGACCTGGGCGGCGGCTGGAACGCCCTGTTCCTGCTGGAGGACGGTTTCGACATCACGAACGGCAAGACCGGCCAGAACGGCGGGTTGTTCGGCCGTCAGGCGTTCGTCGGGATTGGCAGCCAGCAATACGGCACGGTCACGCTCGGCCGCCAGTACACGTCGCTGAACGACTTCGTCGCGCCGGTTGCGCCGGTCGCGATGGCCGGCGGCTTTGGCGCGCATCCGGGCGACATCGACGATCTCGATCAGACCGCGCGGGTCAACAACTCGGTCAAGTACACGAGCGCGAACTACTCGGGCTTCACGTTCGGCGCGTTGTATGGGTTCGGCGGCCAACCGGGCAGCCTGAAGCAGCAGAACACGTGGAGCGTGGGCGCCGGGTACGGCAATGGCCCGTTGCATGTGGGCGTCGGCTATGAGCGTTCGGACAACAGCAAGAGCGGAACGAAGGATTCGACATACGGCAAATGGAGCGGCACCGACGACGGCCTGTTCAACTCGTCGATCAATGAAGGTTACGCGAGCGCGCAATCGCAACAGATCATCGCCGCGGGCGCGACGTACAACTTCGGACCGGCCATTCTCGGCGTGAACTACAGCAATGTGCAATACCGCTCGGGCGCCGATTCATTGTTCAACGGGCATGCAACATTCAACGTCGCGGGCGTATTCGGACAGTGGACCATCCGCCCGGCCGTGCAACTGTTCGCGGGCTATAGCTACACGCGTGGCGGCGAGGTGCAAGGTGTTGACGAGCGTGCGCAATATCACAACGTCACGCTCGGCGCGCAGTACAACATGTCGAAGCGCTCCACGGTGTATCTGATGGGCGGCTATCAGCACGCGTCCGGTGTCACGCTGGATGCGCTCGGCAATCCGGTCGCGGCAACCGCATCGGTCAGCGACAAGGGCAACGGCCACTCGTCGGACACGCAGTCGCAGGCAATCGTCAGTATTGGCTTGCGGCACCGGTTCTGACGAGGCTCAGTGCTGTTGCGGGAGCGCGTCGATCAGTTCAAGATGCCGTGCTTCCGTTTCGTCGTCCGCAGGGAACATGCATTCGATACGCAGTTCCTGCGCGGCGACGGCGCGTGGTGTGCCCACCGTGGCGACCATTGAAAAGTAGTTGAGGACCTTGCCGTCCTTGACGAAGCCGATGGGTATGACCGGCATGCCTGCTGTCGCGGCGCCGGCTCCCAGTGAGTCCTGGGAAGATTTCGCGTCCGGTTTCACGTCCGGCTTCACGTCCGGATAGGCACGCAACGCGGCAAGCAACTCGCGTGTCTGAGCGTCGACCACACGGCCGACCGACTCCCGATAGACGCGCTGAATCAGGCTATCCGCCACTGTTTGCCAATCGGCCACGAACGGCCGCATGCCGTCCGGATCGAAAATCAGATGCAGCATATTGCGCGGCCCCTTGCGCGCCGCCATGTCGATAAAGCAATTGAAGAAACGCGGCGCCGCATCGTTGGTCATCAGCACATTCCAGTAGCGATCCATCACGAGCGCGGGAAACGGCTCATGCTGCCGCAGCATGCGCCCGAGTGCGCTGGTGACACTGCGCATCTCCTGTGCATTCCACGCGCTGTCGGCATACATCGGCGCATAGCCTGCGGCCAGCAGCAGCGTGTTGCGTTCGCGCAGTGGGATATCGAGCGCCTGGGCGAGATCCAGCAGCATCTGACGGCTCGGCACGCTGCGGCCGCTTTCGACAAAGCTGATGTGCCGCTGCGACACGCCCGCGTTGAACGATAAGTCCAACTGGCTGATACCGCGCATGTCTCTCCAGTGACGCAACAACGCGCCAAGTTCATTCGACGGCGTCTTCCGTTCGGGATTCGCGGGATTCATCGGTGTATTTTTTCGCCAGTCGGTGCAGATCGGGTTGGGTGAGCGGCGGCGCCGGCGCATCCGTGGATGTCCGGCGCCACGCGGTAGTTAGAACCGCGTCGATCAGCATACTCCCTTCCCTGTTACTGAACGGCTCGGCGAGAGGCGACCGGCGCGGTCCAGGCGTGCTCCTGGAAAGGTGCTTCGAGTGCCGGCTTCGTGATGTTGCCGGTGTAGTTCGTGATCGTGGAAGCAGCCAGCACCGTGAGAACCTCGAGCACCTGGTCCTTGCGGAAACCCGCCTCGATAAACTGGTTCACTTCATGGTCGCTCAGGTGTCCGCGCTTTTCGATCGCCGTTTTCGTCAGCGTCGAGAGCGCCGCGTGCTTCTTGTCGGCAGGCGTCCGGCCATCGCGAATCGCTTCGACATCGGCGGATGAAAGCCCCTCTTTCAGCGCGAGAGCCGTGTGAAACGCAACGGCCCACGAGCACGCGTTCGTCACCGCGTTAGTCAGCAAAAGGGTCTGGATCTGCGCTTCCGTAAACGTGCCCGAATGGACTTTCTGGAAGATACCGATGAAGCCGCCGATCAGCACCGGCGATTCAGCCATGGCTCCCGCAATGTTGGGGATAAGGCCGAAGTTCTGCTGGAGTTGCCGCAGCACCGGCCGGGATGGTTCGGGTGCGGAATCAATCGTATGAATCTGGAAGGTCGACATGACAGGTCCTCGATCGTATGCGCCGCTCGGGATGAGCGGCGCGACGACCGAAGATTAGGCGTGTGCGTGCGGCTCGCCAATTACCTCGGATGTAATAAATTCGAGCCGCCGTCACGCCCTCACCTGCCCCGCGTGCGTTGATTGGCGCGCTCCGGCCGCCTCATGCTCCAGTACGGCCAGTAATGAAAATGATCCAGTTGCCTGAGCCGCTTTCGATGCATCAGCTCGCGGTAATAATGAGCGGCGACGAACACGGGCGCCATCGCCAGCACGAACGAACCCATCACGATTCCCACTGCTTCACTCATCGCACCCTCCATGGCGGAACGGCCAGCTTCACTGCGGGTGTTGCTGCCCGCGTCACTGCTATCGCCTGGTACTTGCGGCTACAGGAGTCAGTTCGCCGTTGCTGCGTGCCGGTTTCGACGCTGAGGCGGTAACCGCCTCAAGATTGCTCTCCGCCATCTTCACGGCCTGTTGCCCCGTTTTCTGCAGTGTTTCACACAGGGTCGTGGTGGCGGCAATCGCGGATCTCCATGCGGCGATCGCGGCTTCCGACCCTGAGGGAGCACGTTTCGCCGCTTCGTCGACGAGAGTCTGCACGCGATCGTTATACCGCTCGTAGTAGGCCTGGACGAGTTGCGTGACTTCAGCCTGCGTAGCCGCTGCGATGTCGAACACCTGCCGGCCGTACGACAGCGATTTTTCCGCGCAGGGGCCGGCGAAATCTGCCGGCAGCGTGAACCATTGCTGCGGCTCGCCCGCAGCGGACATTTTGCTCATGTTCTCCTGCGTCTCGGCCAGCGTGGCCCTGAGCGCTTGCAGGTTCAGTGCGGCCAGTTTTTCGACACCCTCAAAAATCTTTCCGGCCACCTCAAAGAACGTGTCGACGTTGGTCTTGATGGCAACAGCCTGCTCGGGACTCAATAGACTCATGGTTGAATTCCTCAAATTTCGATCCGACGCGCGAACGCCCACCCGGACGGGCCGACAGATTTCGGTGGATCGCGATAACGAATAAATCGCAGCAGATATCGCCGATGCCTAGCGCATCCGGGCGACCGCCTTAAGAATGGAATCGCCTTCGCTGGTGATCTGAGGACGTGAGCGTCCCGACGCGAGGTTTTCCAGTGATATGAGTTGTCGCTCGATCAGCGCGTCGAGCTCGGCGCGGCCCAATTCGATCTGATCCGGCGCGTTCTTGATGAGCATTAAGGTAGCGAATTCATGGGGACTCAACATATCGTCTCCTCGATTTGGTCTATCTGACGTGGGGAGCATTAATTACCCCCCTCCAGCCTGAATGCCCGGCAAATATTTCTGCCGCCTCTGTAGAGCGATCATTCGAGAAACCGCTTCACGGAGCCGCCATCATAACCGGTAAATTTTCAATTGCAATATGTGGCTTGCGTTTTATCAAGGCAGCCATTTTGTCTGTTGATTTCTGTTTCGTCTGCTTAATATTTTTGTATTGAATGACGTCCAGACGCGTCTCGCCCAAGGCCACGGATCACCGCCTCGCAAGGCAGACAGGCGAATTCGACCGATCTCCCGGGATTTTAAAAGATCGCTTACATAACAATATCAATTCACTTCTATGTCGCCTGGCTTCTATTTATACGTGAATATTATATTTACGGACCAGCGTTTTAATGCGGCGACCTTATACCCATACATTGCGAAATATTTATTACAACCCACGCGCATTGTCGCAATACCTAATATTCTGATCAGCGACAAAAGCTGCTTGCCTTCTTATCGGATCAGGCTGCGCAACCCGACACACCGCCGGCCACGTCGAAGCCGGCGGCCACCATCAGCATCGCTCCACGCTCGAATCAGAACAGGTGATGTATCCCGCTCAGCAACACCGTCTGTCTGCCGCCCGACGCCGCGCCGATCCCAAGGGTATTCGCCACGGCCCCGCCACCGGCGGTCTCGAACATCAAGTCCGCGTAGACTTGCGTCGTTTTCGACAGCGAGTACACGTTCGCCACCGTAAGTTGCGTCCAGCGATGCCCGGCAAGCGTCGCGGACCAGGCTCCCGCCGCGATTTCTTCCGCCGGTGTCAGGCGCACGTTGACGCCGCCGTCCACGGTGCGAAAGTGCTCGCTGCCGCCGGCCGACTGAATCCTCACATCTGTCGCGAGTGCATGCAGCGTCACGCGTTCGAAGCGATACGATCCGCCTATTCCCGCGTCGCGCACCTGTTTCGCGTTGAAGCTCGCGCCGGGCGCGAGCGTTTGTCCTTCGAACGAAGTCAGACCGAGTCCGTTAGAGAGCGGCAACAAACGATCGCGGTATTCGGAGTAGACCGCCACCAGCTTGAGCGGCCCATTCGTATAGTTGGCGCCGAAGCTGATGGTCCGCCCATTCGTGTTGCTGGCCGAAGCGCCGGGAAACCCGTATAGCGCGCCGAAACTCAATCCGCTGTAGTTCGCGCTTTTCCATTTCACCGTACTCGACAGTTGTACCGGCAAGGTGCTTCCCAGGCCGTCGAGATTGCCGGGGTGAAATGCGGAGAAGTCGCCGAGCAGTTGACCGGTCGACACCGAGCCGAGCCAATCGAAATTCCAGTCGGTCTGGCGGCCGAGCGTCACGGTGCCGAACATCGGATCGGACATCCCTACGTAAGCCTGACGATTGAAGAAGGTACTGCTACTCGCCGACGCACCGGTTGTCGTGACGAAACCGCTTTCGAGCCTGAATACCACCGAACGGCCCGCGCCGATATCTTCGACGCCCTGGAAGCCGAAGCGGTCGGCCTGAAAGGTGCCCTGCTCGGCGATATAAGCATGCGCGCCGTGCAGATTGCTCACGTAGCCGAGGCCCGCGTCGAGACTTCCATATAGCGTCACACTACTTTGGGCGTTGGCCGCGGTGGAAACGACGAGCGCGGCCATGCACGCGACATCCGTCGCGCGGAAAGCGAAATTGGTTTTCATGGAAAAAGGATTGAAGCGTTTGAGGGAGAACTGCGAGGGCTTGCGTTAAAAGCTAAAAAAACCAAAGGCAGGCACTGAAACCCGCGATCAGATTGCCTGGACCTTCTCCACCGGCCTCACACGCCATGCGCCGAACACCAGGTTGACGACGATTGCGGTGAGTGTCCCCGCGGCCATGCCGTTGCCCAGGATGATCTGCGAATAGCCGGGGAACGACGCATACACGTTGGGAACAAGAATCGGCAGCAGGCCCACCACCAGCGCGGCCGCAAGCGTGTACTGATTGCCGCGTGCATGCAGGTCGACCTTGCCGAGCAGGTTCACGCCCATCACACCGATCATCGCGAATACGATCAGTGCCGTGCCGCCCACCACCGGCGCGGGAATCGCGTAGGCAAAGCGCCCGAGCGGCGCAAACAGCGCGATGACCATCAGCATCGCGCCCGCTGTCGCGGTCACGTAGCGTGAGCGCACGCCGGTGGTCTGCACGACACCGATATTCTCCGCGCTCGTGATGATGAGTGAGGTACCCAATAGCGAGCCGAGCAGCGACGCCACCGCATCGCCGCGAATCGTTCTCGGCACGTCGCGGCGCATGTCGATCCTCTTGCCCGTGATCTCGCCCACGGCCACCGTCTGCCCGGTTGCCTCGGCCATCGAAATGACGCTGAAAATCAGCATGGGCAGCGCGGCAAGCACATCGAAGCGCGGCATGCCGAAAGGCAGCAAGACCGGCAACGTGAAAATTGGACCGGCCCACATGCCGCCCGCCGGCATCAGTCCAATCGCCCAACCGGCACAGGTGCCGATCGCGAGACCCAGCAGCACGGCGAGCCGTCCCGCGGTGCCCTTGAACAGACGCGCCACCGCCAGCGTGGCCACGATCGTGAGCAGTGCGAGCCCCAATGACTGCGGCCGCGCGAAGCCAGGCGTTCCCGGCTGGCCGACGATGATCCCGGCGTAGATCTTGATGAGGCTCACCGAGACGAGCAGCAGCATCGTCCCCACCACGACACGCGGGAAAAAGCGCAGGCAGCGCGCGAATACCGGCAACACGAGCCAGTAGAACAGGCTGGTGAGAATCGCCGCACCAGCGGCCGTGCGCAGATCCGTCTGCGTGGCGATCACAGCGAACAGCATGGCGGGCGCGCCACCCGGCACCATCACGAAGGGCAGCCGTGAACCGATCGACCCGGCCCCGAGCGATTGCAGCAGCGTGCCGGCACCGCAGGCAAAGAAAGTCGCGCCGATCAGTTGCACGGTCATGCCCGGCGAAAGCGCCAGCATCCGTGACACCAGAAAAACCGCGGTGACGGGCGAAGCCGCCATGGACAGAACATGCTGCAGGCCGAACAGCACGAGTTGCCATGCGGGCAAGCGCGTATCGACGCTATGTGTGGCTGGGTCAGAATTCACGTTACCCCCGGGGGATCGAAAACGCGGCGTTCAGGCACGCAGCCACGGCAATTGCTCGCGGCTGTAGCGGAAGGTCTGGAACACGCTGTTCAACTGGCCGGGGCCGGTCTTGCGCGCCGCTTCGTCCGGGTACTCGCCGAACCACGGGATCACGTATTCCCACACCACCTCGCCCGCGGGCGTCACTTCGAAGAGACGACCCGTCGCGGACTCGGTGATGTGCGTATTGCCGTTCGCGAGCCGCTGCGCGTTGCCCATGAACGCGCTGTAGAACGCATTCACCATGTCGTCGGCGTACGACCACACGACTTCGTTGTTCTTCGGATCGATCTCGAGCACGCGCGAGAAAGCCACATGTGCGCCGCTGCGGAAATTGCCGTTGTCGAACGTGAGAATGTTGCCGTTGGCCAGCGCCACCGGAGCGTGCTGGTGCGATACCACGCTCGGCGGAATATGCAGCGTGAGCTCGCCGCTCCGGCGATCGACGGCGATGATGCCCGACGTGGTGCGCAGGCTCATCAGCACCTCGCCCTTCGCATTTACCCCCAGGCCGTTCACGAGCGGCCAGTGATACCGGCCGAAACCGGACGCGATCGGAAAATCTTCGGGCTTCAGGTGCTCCCAGGCCTTCCATTCCCAGACCAGTTCACCCGCGCGATTCACTTCGCGGATCACGTCGCTATACATGACTTCTTCGGGACCGTGCGCGGTGCCGCCCGGCACGCGCTCGGCAAACCCCGCCGGCACCGGTGCGCACGCGGCGTACAGCAGGTTGCCGTTGGCGAGCCACTGCGCGTCATGGTGGTGCGCCGGGTCTTCGTAATGCCAGACCACCTCGCCCTCAGGCGTGACCTCGGAGAAATCGCCGCCGTGCCACATCGACCACGGCGCGTAACGGTTTTCCGATTTTGCATGGTTGCCGTTGTAGCCGAGATTGCCGTTAGGAAGAATCACCGCGTGGCGGCCGGCCCGCACCGGCATCTTCCACTCGTGCACCACCGTGCCCTCGATATCGATCAGATAGACGTGGCCGCCCGCCGTCTGCGGAGCGATCAGCGTATACCCGCCGAATGAAACCCTGGGGTCATGAGCGATGAGGCCGACGCCGCGGCGGCGCTGGGTAATTTGATCGACTGTCGTGGTCACGATTCGCTCCGTTAAGATGATGAAGCGAAATCTAGGCTATCCGTTCCGTCAATAAAACCTGATTATTCTTTACGGGCCGTATGGAAAAACTATACGGTTGATTTATGCGTCCAATATCACAGACGTTCCGTTGTTTCGACGAAGTGGTCAGACGTGGTTCGATCCGCAAAGCGGCCGACTCGCTGCACCTGACTGCTGCTGCGGTTCACCAGCAAATCCTCAACCTGGAGGAGCAGGTTGGCTCGCCGCTGTTCGACCGTTTGCCGCGCGGCATGCAACTCACCACGGCGGGCGAGATCATCATTGCTGCGGTGCGGCGCGGCCAGCGCGATTTCGATAACGCGATGACGCAGGTGGAGGATTTGCGCTCGCTGCGCCGCGGACATATCAACCTCGCGGTGTCGCCGTCGACGGCCGAGCGCCTGGTGCCCGAAGCTATCCAGGCGGCCATGAAAAGCTATCCGGGCGTCACGTATAGCGTGCGCTCCGGCAATGGCGAAAGCATCCTCAAGTGGGTGGAGACCGGCGAAGCCGACATCGGCTATGGCTTGCGCCGCAAGCCGCCGCCTGGCGTCGTGGAAGTGCGCGCGTTTTCCCAGCACCTCGGGCTCGTCACGCCGCCGGGACATCCACTCACGAAGCTGGGCAAGCGGCCCCGGTTGCGCGACTGTCTCGACTACCCGCTCATTCTGATGACTCCGGATACGGAGTTGCGGGCCATGGTGGATCAGATCGATCACCGCGAGCAACGCAAGGCACGCCCGCTGGTGGAGACGAGTTCGGTTTCAATGGTGCGCCGGCTGATCGCCGACGGTATCGGCATCGGCTTCCTGATTGGCGAGAACGTGGCGGAAGATGTCGCGCAGCGCAGGCTCGCGTGGACCGCGCTCGCCGATGCCGGCGCGAAGTCGTTCAGTTGCCTCTATCAACGCTCGGACCTGACCACGACCGTCGCGATGAGCATGTTCCTGCAGTTCCTCGGCCACGCGATCGAGCAAACCGAGAGCCAGTTCCACACCGCGTCGCAATCCGGCCGCAAACGTGCGCAACGAGTCAGCTAAGGAGTCCGGACGTGTTCGCAACGCAGAAGCGCTCCACACACGCCTGCCGCACGCGTTCGACCGTCACGGGCCACGCTTCGCCCGCTGCCCGGCGAAACAGCCGCAGCGTGTGCGGATACCACGGCGAATCGCTGCGCCCGTGCATCCAGCGCCAGTCGATGTCTTTCTCCGGCAGCATCACCCAGCACGGTTTGCCCAGCGACGCGGCCAGATGCGCGGTGGACGTATCCACGCAAATCACCAGATCGAGTTGCTCGATGATCGCGGCGGTGTCCGCGAAATCGTTCACCATCGAGCCAAGCTCCAGCAGCGGCTGAGCGGCTGGCGGATTGCGCGCCTCATCCTCCCCCTGGCCTTTCTGCAGGCTCACAAAGCCGATGCCGGGCACGCTCCAGAGCGGTGCGAGCGTGGCCAGCGTGGGGATCGAACGGTTCGCGTCGTTATGGTGTTTCGGGTTGCCCTTCCAGACCAGGCCGATTTTGCGGCCGGGCGGCATGGTCTCGAGTATCGGGCGCCACTTTTCGACGTGCGACGGCTCGGCCGCGAGACGAAGCGCGCGCGGAATCGTATCGACCGTTGTGCGCAAATGCAGCGGCGCGCTCAACAGGCTCGTCCAGCAGTCGTAGGTGGAGGCCGCCACGCGGGCCAGTGCCGTGTCGTGATCGAGCACGGCGTCGATGCCGTCCACCGCAACCATCAGCCGGTGCAACACCGGTGCGCACGCAAAGGCGATATGCGCGGCACCTTGCGCCTTCAGCAACGCGAAATAGCGGCCGAACTGCAGCATGTCGCCGAGCCCGTCTTCCTGCCAGACCAGCAAGGATTTGCCGGCCAGCGTGTCGCCTTGCCACTGCGGACAGCTCAACATGGAACGCGTCTTGTGATGCACGAAACCCGGCTGGTCGTAGCGGCACTCGTACAGGCGCCAGCCCTCTTCGAAGCGGCCCATGCCGAGCAACAGCACGGCCAGACCGAATCTGGCGTCGCCGTAATCGGGGCGTAAAGCCAGCGCGCGACGGTAAGCGGCTTCGGCCTCGGGTAGCTGTTTGAGTTGCGCCAGCGCGGTCCCGACGTTGTAGTGCGCTTCAGCCAGATCGGGGCGCAGCGCGAGTGCTTGCGAGAATGCCTCGATGGCTTCGGGCAAGCGGTCGAGCAAACGCAGCACGCAGCCCAGGTTGTTGTACGCATGGACGATCTCGGGCCCGCAGCGAATCGCCTCCCGGTAGGCCGTTTCGGCTTCGGCCAGACGCTCCAGATTGGACAGCGCGAGGCCGAGGTTATAGTGAGCCTCCGCATAGTCCGGGCGATGCGCGATGGCCTGCCGGTAGGCCGCCTCAGCCTCGGGCAGACGCTTGAGATCCGCCAGCACCGCACCGAGGTTGAGGTGCGCCTCGGGATAATCCGGGCGAATCGCCAGCGCGAGCCGGCAAGCGAGTTCGGCTTCGGGCAGGCGCAACGCGGCCTTCAGTGCGCCGCCGAGATTGTTGAGCGCCTCGGGATACTGGGGTTTGAGGGTCAGCGCCTGCCGGTACGCGGTATCGGCGTCGTCGACACGTCCGAGACCCATCAGCACGTTGCCCAGGTTGTTGTACGCCTCCGCATGCGCGGGCAGCCCGATTAGCGCGTGGCGATAGGCGGCTTCGGCTTCATGCAGGCGGTGCAATTCGTGCAACACGATCGCGTGGTTGTAATGGGCCTGGGCATAGCCGGGGTGGAGCGTGACCGCCTGTCGATACGCGGCCTCCGCCTCGTCCTTGTAGCCCAGACCGTAGAGCACGGTGCCGAGATTATTGTGCGCGTCGGCCTGACCGGGCCGCAATGCGACCAGTTGCCGATAGACCGCCTTGGCCGCCGAGAGCCGCCCGAGCGACTTGAGCAGCATGCCGAGACTGCCGTACACCTCGGCGTAGTCGGGTCTGGCGCGCAGGCATTGGCGCCAATGGTTTTCCGCGTCCGGCAGATTGCCCATCCCATATGCGCAGGCTCCGGCAATATTCAACGCGTCGGCCCGCGCGTCTTCCGGTACGGCGGCATGCGGGTCGAGGATTGGCTTCACCAGCGCCAGGGCCTCGGCGAATTGTCCGGCCGAGCAGAGCGACGCCGCCTGCTGATTGAGGTCGCTTATCGCGGATGCCCGCGTCGGCGTGAAAGTCTGCGTGGATGCCATGAGTCGTCGTAGTGGGGCTGGCGGTATTCGGGTCGGCGGTATTCGGGCCGGCCCGAAGTGTCCGCCCGGAAAGCGCAACCTGTACCACGCAGCTTACGGCAAACGGCCGCGCGGCAACGCCCGGAAATGAGCGGGTTTCGGGCGTCTAATCCCGCGCTATAAGCGGAATCAGACGAGAAAAGACTGCGCGGGAATGCTAGAATCGCCCGCGTCCTTACGTTGACCATCATGACTCTACGTTCCCGCAACCGCATGACCGCATGGCTTGGCCTGATCGCCATGTGGCTCGTCGTGTTCGCGCCGATCGTGAGTCAGATGCTGGTGTCGAACCGCGCGCACGATCCTTTCACCGTGCTGTGTTCGGCGCTCCAGCCGCGCACCCAGAGCCTCGCGAGCCCGTCCGCCCAAACCAGCCCGGCACCGGTCCATCTCAGCCACGAAGACGCCTTCGGCGCATGCGGCTACTGCCACCTGCTCGAACACCACGTCGCCCTGCCGGGCATCGCGGTCGTCGAACCGCCGGCCGCGCTCGCGCTGGCGGGCACCGCGCCGTCCGCCCTCTCCACCCGCTTCACACCGCTTGGCGCGTTCCCGTCCGGGCGCCCACGAGATCCACCCGCCGTTTCCTGATCGCCGTTGTTGCCGGTCGCGCATCTTGTCGCACCCGTTGAGGGCGCGCGCGATCGCCTGTTCAATGCATCAAGGAAACATTCATGTTCAACTTCGCTCTGCGAAGGCTGCCCTTCCGCGCCCGCCGTGGCGCACGGCGCATTCCGTCCGGCCGGCGGCCGCTGTCGTACTTTCCGGCGTATTTTCCCGTGTTGGCGCCGGCCTTCGTGCCGGTCCTGATCGCCTCCCCGGCTCACGCGCAGAACGCCCCCGCCGACGCCACCATGCCCGCGGTCAGTGTTACTGCCAATGCCGTTGCCGCACCACGCGCCGTCGATCCTAACTTGCCGGCCTCGGTCGAGACCGTGACGCGCGAGCAGTTCGACAACTGGAATGTCGTCAACACCGAAGATGTGTTGAAGTACATGCCGAACCTGGCGGTGCGCAAACGCTTTATCGGCGATCTGAATTCGATCATCGCCGTACGCGGCACCAGCAACTCGCAGAGCGCGCGCGGTCTGGTCTACGCGGACGGCCTGCTGCTCAGCAATCTGCTCGGCAACAGTTATTCGTTTCCGCCACGCTGGTCGATGGTATTCCCCGACGAGGTCCAGCAGGTCGACGTGCTCTACGGGCCGTTTTCCGCGCTCTATCCGGGCAATTCACTGGGCGCCACGGTGCTCATCAGCACCCGCATGCCAAAGCAGTTCGAAGCCAACGCCGACGTCAAGGCCTTCACCCAGCATTTCAGCCTGTTCGGCGTGAATCAGAATTTCAACGGCAGCGAAGCGAGCGCTTCGATCGGCGACCGGATCGGCAAGTTCTCGTATTTTCTGGGCGTGAATCACCTGGAGAACACCAGCCAGCCGCTGCAATTCGCCACGCTCGCCAGGTCAAGCACGCCCGCGAAGGCCGGTGACACGCCGGTGACCGGGGCGTACTTCTACAACAACCAGACCAATACGCCGACCGCGGTGCTCGGCGTGAACGGCGAAGGGATCGAGCATACGGTGCAGGACCAGTTCAAGCTGAAGATGCAATACGACTTCACGCCGACGCTGCAGGGCGCCTTCACGCTCGGCTACTGGCACCAGACCTATAACAGCGCGACCTCGACTTTCCTGCGCGACGCGAACGGCAACCCCGTATACAGCGGCAAGGTCGCGATCGGCGGCTACGAGTACACGATTCCGGCGGCCGCCCTCGCACCGAGTCTCGGCCACAGCGAGAACTGGCTATACGGGCTCACGCTGAAAACACGCAACGCCACCGGCTGGAACGGCGAAGCAGTTGCTTCGTACTACGACGTAGGCAATAGCGTGGCGCGCACCGCGAATTCCGGTGCGCCGGGCAACGGGCCAGGCACCGTGATCTTCGGCGACGGCACCGGCTGGAAAACGCTCGATCTGCGCACCACCTATACCCCCGTCACGCCGCAAGCGGGGTTGATGAACCACGCGTTGAGCTTCGGCTACCACTACGACAACTACTTCCTCGACAACGAGAGTTACAACACGCTGAACTGGCGCGATGGTTCGGCCACCTCGTTTGCCAATGCGTTCGCCGGCAAGACGCAAACCCAGGCGCTGTACGCGCAGGATGCATGGCGTTTCCTGCCGCGCTGGAAGCTGGTCTACGGCGTACGGTACGAAGACTGGCAAGCGTACGGCGGCTCGCAGGCGCTGCCCGGCGCAAGCATTCCGTACGCCGACGCGAGCCAGCATCACTTCTCGCCGAAAGCCTCGTTATCGTTCGACGTTACCGACGATCTCACCTTGCGCGCTTCGATCGGCCGTGCGTATCGGTTTCCGACTGTGGGTGAGATGTTCCAGGGGCAAATCAACGGTTCATCGATCGTCAACAACAATCCGAACCTGAAACCCGAAGACGATCTCTCGAAAGAGCTGACCGCTGAATGGGCGCACTGGAACGGCGTGTTCCGCTTCTCGCTGTTTCAGGACGACGTGAAGAACACGATCTTCAGCCAGACCGATACGACCGTGATTCCGAACGTGACGAACTTCCAGAACATCGGCAAGGTGCGCTCGCGTGGCGTGGAAACGAGCTACGTGGGACAGGATGTGTTCGTACGCGGTCTGGATCTGCTGGGAAGCGTGGCATACACGCAGTCGAAGATCCTCGCGAATGCGCAGAACCCGGCCAGCGTCGGCAAGTACTTCTATCGGATTCCGCTGTGGCGCGTCAATCTCGCCGCAACGTATCACATCGACGAACGCGCAGCACTCACGCTCGCTGCGCGCTACTCGGGCCGTCAGTACAACACGCTCACCAATACCGACACGAATCCCGATGTATTCGGCGGCACCAGTTCGTACACGGTGGTCGACGCGAAACTGACGTTCAAGCCGACGAAGCTGAGTGAGATCGGTATCGGCGTGGACAACCTGTTCGACGAGCGCTATTTCGTCTATCACCCGTATCCGGGCCGCACGTTTTACGTCGAAGCGAAGCTGCGCATGTGACCACGCAGCGTGTCCGGGCCATTTGCACTCGCGCTGTAGACCTGTCGTCCTGTCGTCCGGGTCGAGCTACTCGCGAGTCGCACACCGGCCCATGCGTCGCTGCGCAAACCGATCGACCCATTGTCTGTTTTCAGGAGGATTGAATGTCCACCACCCTTGCTCAACACACGACTTCGTCGACCGGCGCTGCGAACGCCGGTTACCGGACACTGTGGCGCTGGCACTTTTACGCCGGCCTCTTTGTGATGCCGTTTCTGGTGGTGCTTGCGATCACCGGCACGCTGTATTGCTTCCAGCCGCAAATCGAGCCGCTGCTTTACCCGCACCGGCTGATCGTCGAACTGCAGGCCACGCCCAGACTGACTGAAGAAGTCCTGCTCGCCAAAGCGCGCGCGGCGATGCCGGCCAATGCGCGCGCGGTGATGGCTCCTATCTCCAACGCACCGAACCGCAGCACCGAGTTCATCTTCCGTCTCGCCGACGGCGAAAAGCAGAGTGTTTATCTGAACCCGTACAACGGCGAAGTATTGGGCACGCTGAGCGTCGAGCACCGCTTCATGCAGGTGGACCGCATGCTTCACCGCAAGCTGCTGCTCGGCAAGCCCGGCGAATTGCTGATGGAGCTGGCCGCGTGCTGGACGCTGGTGATGATCGGTACCGGCGTCGCACTCTGGTGGCCGCGCGAGAAAACTACCGCGCGCGCGGCGCTGGTGCCGCGTTTCTCGCTAAAAGGCCGCCCGCTCTGGAAGAACCTGCACGCCGTGATGGGTATCTGGCTCGCGCTCGGCGCGCTCGTCTTCGTGCTGAGCGGTCTGCCGTGGACGGGTTCATGGGGTAAGCAGTTCAAGGCACTCGCAAGCGCCGCCAATCTCGGCGCGCCGCCAGGCGCATGGGGCGGCCTGCCCTTGCGTTCCGCGCTGCCGGGCGCGGGCGCCGGCGCCGCCGGACAGGCGGCCACGGCGGATAGCCGTGCCGGAACACAATCCATCGATGCGGCTCACGCTGCCCGGGCCGCGGTCCCCGAACACGATGAGCACGCCGAACACACTGAACACGGCGGACACGACGAGCACAGCGCACACGAAGCGAACATGGATTCGATGCCGGGCATGGTGATGGACGACCTGCCCTTGCCGCTCACGCCATGGGCTGTCGGCAACACTCCGGTACCGCAATCGGCCGATCCGCACACGGTGCAGGAGCTGCCCCTCGGGCGCATCGTCGCGCTCGTTGCATCGCTCGGTGTCCCGAGCGGCTACGACATCGTGCTGCCCACCTCCGCGACGGGTGTCTATACGGTTTCGCACTTTCCCGCCGACCCGAAAGACGAGCGCACGCTTTACATCGACCAGTACAGCGGTGCCGTGCTGAAAGACATTCGTTACGGCGATTACGGCGTGGTGTCGAAGGCCGTGTCGTACGGCACGTCGCTGCATATGGGCCGCTATTTCGGCGTCGCCAATCAGATTCTCTGCGCGGCGATTTCGCTCGGGCTGGCGGGGATGGCCGTGACCGGTTGCGTGATGTGGTGGAAACGGCGCCCCCAGCGCTCGCTCGGCGCACCCTCGCGCGAGCGCGCCGCACCGCCGATGCGTGGCTGGAAAACCGGCCTCGTTCTGCTCGGCATCGTCTTTCCATTAATGGGTCTCACGCTGCTCGCGGTATGGCTTGCGGACCGCACGATTTTCGGCCCCGCCGCGCGGCAAGCCGCGTAGGCAATCCACTTAGCGCTTCATTACCGCTGTCAAAAGCAAGGAGTACATCATGAAAGCATCACGCCAACTGCTACTCGCCGCGTTGTTGAGCGGAGCATCCCTGCAGGCCTTCGCGGGCACCGCGGCGAGCATCTCGGACTGCTGGATCCGCGCATTGCCGGGCGATCTGCCGTCGGGCGGCTATTTCAAGGCCAGCAACTCGGGCGAGCAGCCGGTCAATCTCGTCGGCGTCAGCGCCGACGCGTTCGGCATGGCCATGCTGCATCAAACGCAAAGCCAGGGCAGCACCTCGTCGATGGCGATGGTCGATCAGGTGGCCGTGCCCGCGCACGGCTCCCTCGTTTTTGCGCCGGGTAACTATCACGTGATGCTGGAGCACCCGAAACAGCCGCTCAAGGTCGGCACGACGATCCCGTTGACGTTCTCGTTCAGCGACGGCGAGAAAATCACCGCCAACTGCGCCGTGAAAAGCGCGGGGACGATGAGCCAGTAACAGAGACCGGAATGTCGGTGGATCGACGGTCCGCCGGCAACGCGTGGATTCACGCTGCATGCTGCACCCGGCGGCCCCGACCCGCCCCCGTTTTCCGGCGTTGCACGCGATGCTCGATTAAGCTATATTTTGCTCGATTATGATCGTTTCGTAACCGAGCAAGGTAACGTCATGCAACGAACCCGGCAAGACGCGGTGGACGGGCTTCTGCCCGAGGAACGGCAACAGTTGATTCTGGAACGGCTACGAGCACGGGGCCGCGTCCTCGCTTCGGAACTCGCGGCTGAACTCCAGACATCCGAACATACGGTACGCCGTCACCTGCGCGAACTCGCCGATCAGGGTCATTGCAAACGCGTCTACGGCGGCGCCCTGCTGATCACGCCCGCCGCCAGAAGCGCTGCAGTCCGCATGCACGAAGCGGTGGACCGCAAGGCCTGTCTGGCCGTCACCGCTGCGTCGATCGTGCGGCCCGGGCAGATCGTTCTGCTGGACACCGGTTCAACCAACGTAGCGATTGCGGCGGCGTTGCCTGACAACGCGGATCTCACCGTCGTAACGAATTCGCCTGAGGCGTGCGCGCGGCTTCTAAACCGGCCCGGCTTCGACATCATTCTGATCGGCGGGCGCATCGCCGCGCACGCAGCCGGCTCGACCGGCGCCACAGCCTTGCTGCAGATCCAGCAGATCAAGCCCGACCTATGCTTCCTCGGCACATGTGCGTTCGATCCGGACGAAGGGGTCGCCGCGTGCGACGCTGAAGAGGCCGAGCTCAAACGGGCGATGGTCAAAGCCAGCAGCCAGGTCGCGATTGCCCTGACATCGGAAAAGCTGATCACCGCCGCGCCGTTTTTCGTGGCGCCGGCGCGCGCCGTGGACTACCTGTTCGTCGAAGCGGATGTGACGGCCGAGCGGCGCGCCCTGCTCGAAACGGTTTGCGACAACGTCATGGTGGCGCGCTCATGAACACACTCAATAAGCCGTTCGTTCAGCCGGACACCCGGCCGCTCAAGGAGCGTGTGGCCACCCTCGGCGTGTTTCTCGCCAACGGATTCGGGATCGGCGCCTGGGCGGTCGAAGTACCGCGCATCAAGGAAAGCCTGGCGCTCAGCGACACGTCGCTCGGCATCGCGTTGTTCGCCTTCGCATTGGGGGCCATCGTGGCGATGCCGCTCGCCGGACAACTGGCGCCGCGCTTCGGCAGCGGCCGGGCTACCGCGCTGCTCGGCGCGGCGTTTGTCGTTGCGCTGCCGCTGCCCGCTTTCGCGCCGAACATGGCGGCACTGTGTATCGCGCTGCTTGCGCTCGGCGCGGCGAACGGCGCGCTCGACGTCTCGATGAACGGTCACGCCAGCACGATCGAAACGCGATGGAAGTCGCCGATCATGTCGTCGTTTCATGCGTCGTGGAGCGCAGGCGGCCTGCTCGGCGCGGCAACCGGCGCCATGCTGCAGAAGGGCGGCATCGGTGTGATCGGCGGTCTCGTGCTGCCGGACGTGTTCATCGCCGCCCTGATTCTGGCCGCCGCGCTGCTCGCATTGCGCGATCTCGGCCCGCGCGTGGCCGCGTCTTCGAGTGGATTCGCGTGGCCCACGGGCGCCGTGATGAAGCTCGCGCTGCTGGCGTTTCTTTGCATGCTGGTGGAAGGCGCGGTGGCTGACTGGAGCGCGGTGTATCTGCGCTCGGCTTTGAGAGGCGAGGCCAGCGTCGCCGCGGTCGGCTATTCCGCGTTTGCCTTCTCGATGGCCGCCTGCCGTTTCGTCGGTGACGTCTCCGTGCGCCGTTTCGGTTCGAGCAAGGTGATCGGCTTCGGCGGGCTTCTGGCGGTGGCCGGGTTCACGCTGGTGTTGAGCCTGCCGAGCGTGGTCACCGCCTGCGTGGGCTTCGCCATGGTCGGCGTCGGTCTGGCGAATATCGTCCCGGTCATTTTCAGCGCGGCGGGCCGTTCAACGGCTACGCCGGCTATCGGTGTGTCGATGGCGGCGACAGCGGGCTATGCCGGCTTCCTCGTCGGCCCACCGCTGATCGGCCTCGGCGCGGGTCTGTTCGGCTTGCGCCTCGCGTTATGCGTGCTCGTCCTGGCCACCATGGTCGTCTGCCTGCTGGGCGGTAAAGCGGTGCGCAGCGCGAGGCTGGTCTAGAACGGGCGCGGCGTGCGCGCGCAGCGGCCAGCTCAGCGCGCCGAGCAGCGAGCGCGGTTGCGCGCCGTCGTCGAGCCCGGTGGCCGGCCATTCGTGCTTCGCGGGCAGCCACAACGTGCCGAACAGGTGATCCCACAGCGGCAGCAACTGCGTGAAGTTGTGGTCGAAGTGTTCAGCACGGTTCGAGTGATGCAGGCGGTGGTATTGCGGATTGTTGACCCACGCCGTAAAGCGGCCCAGGTCGATGCGCAGGTTCATATGCGCGAAGTAATTGCCGAACATGAAAATGATCGAGGTCACACCGACAATCCACGGCTCGACCTTGAACAGCACGCCCACCAACGGATAAAGCAGGCAGCCCTTGATGAGCACTTCGAACCAGTGATGCCGGAACGTCACCGTGATATTGAATTCGGTGGCGCTGTGGTGCAGCGAATGCAATTTCCACAACGCGGGCCATGCATGCTGCAAGCGGTGAAACCCGTATTCGAGCAGATCGATCGTCAGTAGCACGATCACGATGGAAGCCAACGCGCTCCATCCGCGCGAGGCCAGCACGACCCAGCCGCCGCCGAGTGCATTGACGATCGCGACGCTGATCATCGCCAACAGCGGCCGCACGGCTTCCGCGAGCGCCGAATACAGCGCCGCGTAGACGATGTTGAAGCGCTTGCCGGCCCGCGATTGCAGCAATTCGGCCGGCCAGCGTCGCTCCAGCGCCGCACCCGCGGCCATCGTCAACAGAACGAGAGCGAAACCGAGCAGCCACTGGCTCGCATGGTGCAGCAGTCCGGCAAACGGGTTCGACGCGAACATGTAATTCCCCGGTCAATACGGTGCGGTGCGCTCAGTCGCTCGATCGCTCAAGCCCGGTCTGGCCATGATCGGCAACAGTCGGGCCGCCTGAATCGCCGAAGACAATCATCGCCGCGGCGAAAGGGGTCGGACAATGCAATACATCAGAGGATAGCGCGATTTAACGCGATCTTCGCAGCCTGTTTCGCGGCGCGCAAGTACCGCACGCTGCGCCGGTTACCAGCTTGCCATGCGGGGTTCGAAGCGGGCTTTCAGCACGTATGCGCTCACCCTCCCGTCGACTCAATACGCCACGAGAATGGTCACGCGGCGATTCGCGGCGCGCGCCGCCGCATCGTCGCCGATGATCAGCGGAAAATTGTCCGCCCTGCCGATCGCCGCCATTCTGTGCGGCTCGATGCCCCGGCCCGCAAAAAATCGCACAACGGCGCCGGCCCGCGCCGACGACAGCTCCCAGTTCGACTCGTACTTCGCGCTCGAGATCGGCACGCTGTCCGTGTGCCCTTCGACGAGGATGTTGTTCTTCGCACGCTCGCGCAGGACCCCCGCAATCTGGTTCAAGACGCCGAAGGACTCCGGCAACAGATGCGCATCGCCGGAGTTGAAGAGCACCTTCGCGTTGATCGCGATCTCCACGCCCTGCGACGCGTTCGAAATCGTAATCTGCCGGTTATCCTGAAGCGGCGCGAGCAAGGCAAGCAGTTGCCGTCTTGCCGCGTCGGGCACCGCGGGCGGGGCCTGAACCACTTGAGCGGCCGTTGCCGTTTTCACCGCACGCTGCGCCAGCATCTTTACTTCAAGCTCGCGGTTCTTTGCCAACTGCAACGCATACAGCGCCAGGAACAACACCATCAGCGTGGTGATGAGGTCCGCATAGGAAATCAGCCAGCGCCCGGACTGCGCTTCATCGTCTGCGTCGCCATTCCCGTCAGCGTGCCGATAGCCGGTTTTGTCCGCCGCAAGGCGCTTGTTAGCCGAAGAGGTGTTCATGCCAGGAACGTCTGTTTCCGAATGCGTTTAATCAGGTGCGCGGCTCGCCGGTGCCGAGTGGTCACGGCCGGCTTCGCGAGCGCGGTCGAATGCGCTCAACCCAGCAACTCGGCCGACCGTTCCCGGATGTCGCCCGCCAGCCGGGTTTCGATCGTATGCGGCGACTCCTTGCGTGAAATTGCGAGCAGGCCGTCGAGGTACAAGCGCCGGAAGCGCAACTCGCTGTCCACCTGCGCCCGGATCTTGCCGTACAACGGCAGGAACACCAGATTCGCCAACGCGAGGCCGTACAGGGTGGCCACGAATGCGACGGCAATCCCCTCGCCGAGTTGCGCCGGTTCGAGCATGTGGCCGGTGACCTGAATCAGGCCGAGCACCGCCCCCAGAATGCCGAACGTCGGCGCGTAGCCGCCCGCCTGCTGCCAGATGCGCGCGGCCGCCATGTGGTTGCGCTCATAGGCATCCAGCTCCCGTTGCAGCGCGTCTTCGAGTACGGCAGTCGACACGCCGTTGGCCAGAAGCTCCAGACCGCGTTTGGCGAACGGATTGAAGCCGCCGGCCTCGCTCACCTCGAGCGACTCGAACACAAGCATGCCGTTCAGCTTCGCCTGATCGCCCCACTCGAGCAGGACCGCGAGGCTGTCCCGGTCGACCTGGCGCGCCTTCACAAAGGCGAACCGCAGTTGCTTGATGCCGTCGTAAAACCTGGCCCAGGTGTTCTGGATCATCACCGCGCCGAGCGTGCCGCCGAGGACGATAACGAACGCCTCCGTCTGAAACAGCGAAGTGAAATGCCCACCCTCGAGCGAAAAGCCGGCCACGATGGCCGTTACGCCAAACAAGGCGCCAAATAGCGTCAAAAGATCCATACATCCTCTCGAACGGCTGCCCGGTCATCCGGGCAGCAATACTGCAAAGCCCCCGGCCGTCCCGCCGGCAGGCACAGGCATCAGGCACCCACGTTGGCAAGCGGCGCCGCAGCAGCGACCGAGAACTTGAGCGCGCGCACGGTCTCGATGAAGCGCTCCTCGATCTCGGCAATCTCGAGCGGATCGATCTTGATTTCGCGGCGCATGACCCACGACACCTCCTTCTTGCGCGCCTCGGTCATCACCGAAAAGAGGCGCTCGCAGATCGGCTCGCCGGTTACCGCGGCGAGCAATTTCGCGAGGTCATAGGTGTCGAACGCACTCACGGCTTCGAACAGGGTGCGCTGGTCGACCAGTTCCAGGTCGGCCAACGTCTTCAGCTCGCTCGTGCCCCGCGGATTGCGCCGGGAAAAATACGTAATGCCCTTTTCCTCGACGTAGTTCAGGACCCGCGTCTTGCGAAACGCGAAGACGTCTTCGGCAATTTCCGCATGCGCGAGCTTGTTGAGAATCAGGTTCTTCTCGACGCCTATCAGGGCTTCGAGGTCGGCCAGCTCGATCAGCTCCAGCTCGCTGTTGATGGACACGTCGAGATCGTGGTCCGCCACCTGCTGGGCCCGTTCCGTGATCCGCACCGGATCGAAGGTGACGAGCTGCCGCCCGGCCGCGCCGTCCTGCGCGGAATAGCGCGCCGACAGCGTGCTCAGGCGATCGGAGCGGCCCGGTTCGAGCGTCACCAGATTGAGTTTTTCCATACGCTTGAGCATTGCCATCACATGCGGACGCGAATGGCCGGCAATCGCATGGCACTTCTTGATGACTTCCGGCAGCGGCACCGAACACTCCTCTCCTTGAGCGCGGCGCGCGCGTCCATCCACGCGGTCCGTGTTGTCGATCCCCGCCATCAACGAGAGGACGTGCGCGTACGAGAGCACGCCCGGAAGAAAATCGGCATGCGTATTGGTGGCGAGAACATCGTCCTTCTTCTTCACGCGTCGAATCATGGTGCGCACGATATGGCGCAACAGCGGCGATACGCGTTCGAGCTCTTCTTCGACGACGCCCGCCGCGATCACGGTCAATTGACAGAAGCTGATGGCTCTCGCGGTATGCGCGCGCGGTTCGGCGGGCAGCAAGGACGCCTCGCCAAAGAACTCGCCCTTGCCGAGCGTGGCGAGGATGACCTTCTTGTCATCGCATTGCGTGGAAATTTCGACTTTGCCGTCTGCGATCACGTAGATGACGGCGTCGCCCGCGAAGCCTTCAGCATAGATGACCTCACCTGGCGCCGCTGTGCGCGGCCATGGCGATCGTTGGTGATTCAAGATGTTCCCCCGGAGAGCTATTGCCTCGGCCATCCCGCGCTCTCGTGAGGCGCGGGTATGGCCGATGGCCCTGACTTGTTTGACAGGATAACGACATGCAAAACGCAAATCTTTAACCTGACAAATCGTCAGTCGAATAGCTGCAACGGCGCAAACGTTTAGTGAAGCAGCGGCGGTCGGTGCGCGATCAGGCTGGGCATGCGCTGCAGCCCCCGGCTACCGTCGCGTTTCGCCCTTCGCGCCGCCAGTGACGCGCAAGGTGAAACCGCAGCAGAATTTTCCGTTATTTCGCCGTGCCCAGATAGGCGGCTTTCAGCGCCTCGACGTCCAGCTTCACCATTTTCATCATGGCTTCGGCAACGCGGGTGGCCTTGACCGGATCGGGGTCGGCGATCATGCTGATCTGCTCGGTTGGGGTGAGCTGCCAGGAGACACCGAAGCGGTCCTTCAGCCAGCCACAGGCCTCAGGCGAGCCGCCATCTTCGATAAAGGCATTCCAGTACCGGTCGAGTTCCGCCTGATCGTCACAGCTCACCATCAGCGAGATCGCGTGGTTGAACGAGTCGGGTCCCGAGGCGTTCATCGCGATGAAGGGCTGCCCAAAGAGAACAAACTCGACGACCTTTGTCGCACCGGCACTCGGCACCGCCGTCACCCGGACGACGCGCGAGTCCGGAAAAATCTTCGTATAGAACGCCGCGGCCTCTTCAGCTTGAGTGGAGTACCAAAGGAAAGGGGTGATCTTTTGAATCGTCATGGCAAATCTCCTGTCAGGATGGACAAAATGCGGAGGAAAACCGCGTGCCACCACTGAGACGACGAAGCAGGACCATCAAAATCGACACCGGGTGCGGAAAAGTTTAACTTTTTTGCCTGCACGATGTCGGACAACTCCATCCGGCCTCTCGCGCCATCAAGGCAGCGTGATCGGCACCGGACGCGTTAGCAAGTCGACGTAAAGGCTGAAAAACCGGTTGTTGTCGAACTGCGTGACATAGGTGATCTTGTTCGGCGACGCCCCCGGCGCGGGCTGGTCGGGGTAGACCGTCACATGCCCCTGATCCTCGCCGCTCGTGGTATCGATATCCAGATAAGCGCTTTTCGTCTGCGTGGCATAGGTCGGATCCATGAAATACGCGATCGTCAGCGTATCGAACAGATGGGTGTTCTCGCCGAACGAACCGGCATTCACAATGCCGTACGCTCGTGTCACCGCTGTCTGCTTGTTCGGGTTGTTGACGATCTGATCGAAGATGCTCTGCGTAAGCGGCACCGTATCCGTAACATCGAGCGGAATGACGGCCTGCGGAATCGTCGTTTGAAGCACCGTGCGCACGGCAAGCGGATCGAACCACCAGTTCAGTTCACCCACGGCGTTCGCATTGCCCGGCACCGCCATCGCCCCGCCCATGTACACGATCTGTTTGATCAGCGGCACGATCTCCGGTGCCTTCATGATCGCCGTGGCGAGATTGGTGGGCGGCCCCACCTCGAGAATGGTGACCTGGTTCGGATAGCGCTTGATGGTCTGGATCATGAAGTCCGCGGCGCTTTGAGCCTGCAGTTTCGTCGACACCGCGAAACCATCGGGCGGCGCAACAAGCTGTGACTGCTGGGTCGGTTCAGGCCGCATCCACGCGCCGAAATAGCCTTGCGGATTGGCGGCCTGCTGCGCCCGAATGCTCGCCACGTCGTATTGCAACGGATAATCCGCGCCGCCGTAGACGCCCACCACGTTCTGCACGCCCATGCGCTCCACGGCCTTCAGCGCATCCGCTTCTTCCTGGAGCAACCAGTCGTTGCCGGTCACGACAGTCAACCCGAGCAGGTTGACCTTGCCCTGCCCCATCAACTGCGTGGTCATGGCGAACAACTGGCCGTCGTCGCCCATCGTGTTGAAGTCCGAGTCGATGATGACCTTCGGCGCGTTGGCGAGTGGATCGGTCGCCGTCACGTTGCCGCCGCATGCGGTGACGACCAGCGACATCATCAGGATGCCTATATATTGTGATTTCATGTTTCGTCCATTGATTCCAGTAGAGATCGCGATTAAACCAGCGGAACACCATCCGGAGATGGTGCCGGTCATTCAACGTCAAGCTACCCAGAGTTGCAGGTCGAACTGCGTCATGTCACAACAGGCATGCGCCTCACACTGCGCCGTCGACTTCCGCGCGAGTCGGAATCGAAGGCTGCGCGCCGGCTCGCGTGACGGAAATCGAAGCCGCGCGTTGCGCGAGGCTGATCGCGCCTTCCAGCGGCTGCCGCGCGGCGAGTTGCGCGGCAAAGACACCGATAAAAGTATCGCCGGCCGCAGTCGTGTCGACCGCCCGCACCTGCGGCGCCGGGAAATGCGTGCCTTCGCCGCCCTCGGGCAGCAGGTAGGCGCCTTGCGAGCCGAGCGTGACGATCACATTGCGGGCGCCGCCGCGTTGCAATTCCAGCGCCGCCCGGCGCGCGCCGCTTTGCGATTCGACCGGCAGGCCGGCGAGTATCCCCGCTTCGACCTCGTTCGGCACGAGGTAGTCGACCAGCGGCAGCCATTCCGCGGGCAGCGGGCCGGTTGCCGGCGCCGGGTTCAGCACGGTGATCTTGCCCAGCCGCCGGCCCAGCGCAAGTGCTGCGTGGACGGAATCCCACGGCGTTTCCAGCTGGCACACCACGACGTCGCTGGCCTTGATCGCCGCTTCCTGACGCGCAACGCTCTCAGGGGTGAGTTCGCCGTTACTGCCCGCAACCACCACGATCGTGTTTTGCCCGTCGTCCGAGACCGTTACCATCGCCACGCCGGTAGGCTGCGCGGAGTCGACTTCGATACCCGCGCAGTCGATGCCCTCCGCTTCCAGATCCTGGACCCGCTGCGCGCCGTTCGCATCCTTCCCCACCCGCCCGATCATCGCCACGCGCGCGCCGATGCGGGCCGCCGCCACCGCCTGGTTGCCGCCCTTGCCGCCGGCAACCTGCGAGAACTCATGTCCGCCGATCGTCTCGCCCGGCCGCGGCAAATGCGGGGCACGGGCGACCAGATCGGTATTGATGCTGCCCACCACGAGCACGCGGCCCTGCTTCACTTCTTTCGACACTTTCACTCTCCCGCCGACCCGCCATGCGTGGTCGCCAATGATCAATTATGCGGCGCGACGCCGGCTTCTATAGGTATCCAGCACGACAGCCACCACAATGACGGCCCCCGTGATAATGCGTTTGGTCGGCTCGGTCGCGCCGATCTGGGCGAGACCCGCGGCCAGTACCGAGATGATCAACACGCCAAAGAAGGTGCTGATCACCGAGCCGCGGCCGCCCATCAAACTCGTTCCGCCGATCACCACGGCCGCGATCACCTGCAGCTCGATGCCCGAGCCGGCGTTCGGGTCCGCGGCCTCGAGCCGCGAAATCTGGAACAGCGCCGCGAGACCCGACAGCAGTCCCATCAGCGCAAATACGGCAATCTTGTAGGGCCGCGGATTGACGCCCGCGAGGCGAACGGCTTCCTCGTTCGTGCCAATGCCCACCAGATAGCGGCCGAACACCGTGCGGGTCAGCACCCATTGCGCCACGATCATCACGACGATCGCAATCAGGAACGCGGGAGAAATGCCGAACGCAATCGGATTGGACAGGAAGTCGAACGCGTCGCCGATGTAGGCCGTGCGGGAGTTGGTCATCTGATACGCGAGACCGCGGGCCGCCTCGAGCACGCCGAGCGACACGATGAACGAAGGGATCCGCCAGGCCACGGTGATCGCCCCGGTCACGCAGCCCGTCAAGGCCGCGCCCGCCATGCCGAGCAACGCGGCGGGCAACGCCGGCCAGTGCCACTGCAGGGCTGCGACGCTCGTGAGCGCCGCGCCGAGCGCCAACACGGAGCCGACCGACAGGTCGATCCCGGCGATGATCAGCACGAAGGTCATGCCGACCGACATCACGACCAGATCGGGAATCTGATTCGCAATCGTGCTGAAGGTGTCGTAGCTGAGGAAATGCGAGCTCAGCAGCGAGAACAGGACGATCATCCCGAGCAAGGCGCCGAGCAGGCCGAGGTAGTTCGAGAATCCCAGCCGCGTGCCGATCGGCTTCGCGTCTTTGGGCGGTTCGTTCTGCACGGTAGGCAGGCTGGTTGGTGCGGTCATGCTTCAATACTCCACAGATTTTTCGTCGGACGCCGGGGTGCCGGGCGCCCGTGCGTCGGGTTCGATCGGATCGTGCAGCAGCGCGTCACGATTCGTGTAGCCTGCGAACGCCGCAGCCAGCAGCGAGTCCTGGGTCCAGCTGCCGCGCTCGAACAGGCCGGTCATGCGCCCTGCCGACATCACCCCGATCCGGTCGCAAATCGACATCAACTCGCGCAGATCGCTCGACACCACCACCAGCGCGCGGCCTTCGCGCGCCAGCGCGCCCATCAACGCATAGATATCGAACTTGGCGCCGACGTCGATGCCGCGAGTGGGCTCGTCGAACAGCAATACCTGGCAATCACGCGCGAGCCAGCGGCCGATCACCACCTTCTGCTGATTGCCGCCCGAGAGTTCGGACACCGGTTGCGCCGGCCCCGTGCTGCGGATGCTCATCGCGTCGATCTGTTCGCGCGCCAACGCCGCCTCGCGACGGCCGTCCACCACGCCATGCTTCGACACCGCGCGCAGGTGCCCAAGCGAGATATTGGCTGCGATGGGCTGCGTCAGCAGCAGGCCCTCGCCCTTGCGATCCTCGGTGATCAGTGCGATGCCGTTCTTCACGGCATCCGCGGGCGACGAGACTTTCACGGGTTCGAGTGGACCGCCGCCATGGGCGATCGACACCATGCCGGCATCCGCGCGATCGGCCCCATAGATGAGCCGCATCAGTTCCGTGCGGCCCGCGCCGATCAAACCGCTGATGCCGAAAATTTCGCCCGCCTTCACCTCGAAGGACACATCGCGCACGGCCGGTTCGCGGGTCATGCCCGTGACCTTGAGTGCCACGCCGCCAATGCGCCGCTCGCCCAGATCGATCCGCTCGCCGATATCTCGTCCCACCATCAGCGTGACCAGGCGGTCGGCCGACAGATTGGCCATTTCGTCGACATGGACGAGCCGCCCGTCGCGAAGCACCGCGGCGCGGCGCGCGATCCGCCGCAACTCTTCCAGCCTGTGCGAGATGTATACCAGCGCCACGCCGCGCGCCTTGAGCCGCTCGACCTGCTCGAACAGCAGGTCGACCTCGCGGGCGGTCAGCATCGCGGTGGGTTCGTCGAGAATCAGCACGCGGCAATCGCCGATCAGATTGCGCGCGATTTCGACCATCTGCTGATGCCCGATGCCCAGCGTGCCCACCAGCGTGTCGGGGTGGATCGCGTCGAGCCCGACTTGCGCCATTGCGTGCCGGGCGTCTTCGCGCAGCTTCGTACGGTCGATCCGGCCGAACAGGCCGCGCTGCGGCAAACGGTTCAGAAACAGGTTCTCCGCCACCGAGAGAGTCGGCAGCAGGTTCAACTCCTGCATGACCATGCGCACGCCGAGCGCCTCGGCGTCCTTGCGGCTGGCCGGTGCGTAAGCCGCGCCGCCCAGCGTCATCGAGCCGGTGGTCGGCGTGACGAGACCGCCGACGATCTTGGACAAGGTGCTCTTGCCCGCGCCGTTCTCGCCGGTCAGCGCCAGCACCTCGCCTGCGTGCAATTCCAGCGAGATATCGGCGAGCACCGGCCCGGCGTAGGTCTTGCCGATGCCTTGCACGCTCAGCACGGGCGGGACATCGGTCAAGGATAGGATGGGAGTAGACATCAGATCGATAAAGCGGTGACAAAGATCAGGCAGCGTGGCCCGCCATGCGTACGGGCCGGGCCACGCGTTGTGCCAGTCTTACTTGGTGACCAGATCGACAGGCGTTTCGACGACGCCCGACAATTCCGACTGCTTCTTGTGCTCGGCGAGCGCCTTGAGCGCCGTATCGATACCGAATACGGCCTGCTTGGCGGCGTACTGATTCGCGGTGGCGAGAACGCGGCCGTCGGCGAGCATCGGCTTGATCGCGTCGATGTCGTCGTAGCCCACCACCTGCACCTTGCCGGCCTTGCCTGCCGCGCGCACCGCCGAGACCGCGCCGATTGCCATGTTGTCATTGCCGCACAGCAGCGCCTTGACGTCCGGGTTGGCATTCAGAATCTGGCTCGCGACGGCGTTGCCCTTGTCGATTTCCCACTCACCCGATTGCAGCGAGACGACCTTCATGCCGCCCGTTGCCATGGCCTGCTTGAAGCCGGCCGTGCGTTGCTGCGCGTTGGTGGTGGTCGACACGCCTTCGATAATGGCGACGTTGTCACCCGACTTGAGGTGCTTGGCCAGATAATCGCCCACCTTCTGCGCGCCCTTCGCGTTATCGGGGCCGACGAACGGTATGTTCAGGTCCTTCGACTTGAGCACGGCCGGATCCAGCTGGTTATCGATGTTGACCACGATAATGCCGGCGTCGACCGCTTTCTTGAGCACCGGCACCAGCGCCTTGGAATCGGCCGGGGCGATCACGAGTGCGTCGACCTTCGAGACGATCATCTGCTCGACGATGCGAATCTGGTTAGCCGTATCCGTCTCGTCCTTGATGCCGTTCGTGACGAGATCGAATTTCGTGGGATTCTGCTTCTGATAGTTCTTCGCGCCGGTTTCCATGGTCAGGAAAAACTCGTTCGCCAGCGACTTCATCACCAGAGCGACTTTCGGCTTGTGGGCAGTCTGGGCGAACGCTGCGGGCATCGGCAGAATCGATACGGCGAGGAAAGCCGCGCTGGCTACGATAGCGCGACGCCGCGCCGGTTGGAAATGACGAATCATTAATGTCTCCTTTTTGCTCGTTCGGTCTACGTACTGATAGCCGTTGAGTCGCGTGATGGGCAGGTTCGCCACACTTGCCGCCACCCCCGGTGAAACCCTTGGGTTCCTTGCCAGATGCTGGGACGAGTACGGCCAGGTCCAATGCTATCCTCGCGATCCACGTTATGCTATGCCCAATTTTAAAACTTAGCGTTACAAAAATGGAACACATAGACTGGGACGACCTGCGGATTCTGGTGGAGATCGCGCGCGGCGGAACCATGCGAGCGGCCGCTGCGGCATGCGATCTGAGTGCGCCGACCCTGTCGCGCCGCCTGACCGAGCTTGAACGGCGGCTGGGCGAGCCGCTCATCGACCGGGTCCCGTCGGGCTGCACGGTCACGGCCTTCGGCGCGCGGGTGCTGGCCTGGGCCGAGCAGATGGAGGATCTCGCCCACCAGATCGAGCGCGCCGCGGACGTGACCGGGGGCGCAGCCGCTCACGGCACGGTGCGGATCAATGCCGTCGAATGGCCTTCTTACATTTTGCTTAAGCTGCTCGGTTCGTTCCAGGATCGGCTGCCCGGCCTCGCCATCGAAGTGCTGACTTCAAGGCGGCCATATAGCCTTGCCCGCCGCGAAGCGGACATCGCGCTGTGGTCTGATTGCCCCGACGAGGGCGATCTGTATGTCCGGCGCATCGGCAGGATCCGTTTTGGGCTCTACGGTTCGCGCGACTACTATCTGCGCCACAAGGCGGCGATCGTGCGCAAGGAATGGGACAAGCTGTCGTTCGTCGGTTATGACGACCGGCAGCCCGATCACCCTGCCACGCAATGGTTGAAGAGCCTGCCCGGCGCGCCGGCACCCTCGCTGCGCAGCAGCTATGGCATGGGCGTATTCGACGGCGTGCTGGGAGGCTCCGGGCTCGGCGTGCTGGCTCAACTCGCGGGCGACACCACGAGCGACCTGGTCTGCGTCGAGAAGCACATCAAGGCGCTCGACCAGGACGTGTGGATGGTGCTGCATCCCGCCCTGCGCGATAGCGAGCGCATCCGGACCGTGGCTAACCTCATTGCCGAGATTTTTCGTTAGACCGGCGCGCGGGCCGGCGCGTCGAATCCGGCTGCTGGCTGCGTGCAAACCGTTCGTCGAAATCGCGTACCAGCATCCCGACTGTAATTGCGCCGAACCGCGCAAGCAACGCAGCTTCCGCCTCTCGAACCGTCTCTGACAGACGGACGTTGACGGCTTGCTCGACGAGACATTCCGGATGATCTTCCGTGAAAAGTTCGGAAAAAATCGGTGGCTCCCCGACGGCCCGGTAGACGTCCAGCAACGTCAGTTCATCAAGATTTTTCGACACGATCCAACCGCCGCCGTGCCCTTTCTCGGACTGCACGTACCCCTGATCTCTTAGCCCGGCCAGCATGCGCCGCACGACGACGGGGTTCGTGCCCAGCATCTGCGCGATCGTTTCAGACGTCAGCGGGCCATCATGCCGGTCCATGTGAATCAGGGCATGCAGCATTCGCGACAGGCGGCTATCCGTTCTCATTCATCGCCTCAGGTTCAGGAAGCATGGCGGACGAACCCACTCACGCAACATTCGAAGTTGCGTTAAGTATAGCATCGCCCTATCATGCAACTCGTGATGTTTCATGAAGCGGTTGACGTCATTTTGACCATAGCCCATCGATGTGGACGTCGGCACAAACCAGGAGAAAGGATATGCATACCCAGCATGATGTGATCGTTGTGGGCGGGAGTTTCGCGGGCCTGTCGGCCGCCATGCAGCTTGCGCGCGCCAGAAGGAACGTGCTTATCATCGACACCGGCTTGCCGCGCAACCGTTTTGCCTCGCACGCTCACGGCTTCTTCGGCCAGGATGGCAAACCGCCCGCGGAGATCATTCGCGAAGCTGCGTCGCAGCTTGCGGCCTACCCAACGGTTCAGTGGGTCAAAGGCGAGGCTGTCACCGCGCAACGGACTGACAACGCCTTCAGCGTCGCGCTTTCGGACGGCCGCATTGAATCGGCTTCCCGGCTTATTCTCGCGACCGGCGTGCGAGACGAACTGCCCGTCATACCGGGCTTGCAGGAGCGCTGGGGCAGGACGGCACTGCATTGCCCGTACTGCCACGGGTACGAGGTTCGGGACCGGCGTCTCGGCGTACTGGGCAATCATCCGTTGTCGGCTTACCAGGCGCTCCTCATTCCCGACTGGGGTCCGACGACGTATTTCACGCAGGGCACCTTCGAGCCCGACGCAGGACAACTTGCCCATCTGGCGGCGCGCAACGTTCGCATCGAGCGCTCGCCGGTAGTCGAATTGCTCGGACAAGCTCCGCACCTCGAGGCGCTCAGATTGGCCGATGGACGCGTTGTCGCAATCGACGCGCTGTTCGTCGCACCGAGGACGCACATAAACAGCACGCTCGCTGAACAACTCGGCTGTGCATTCGATGACGCGCCGCTTGGGCCCGTCATCAGGGTCGACGACCTGAAGCAGACGACAGTAGAAGGCGTCTATGCGGCGGGCGACGTGTCGAACAAGATGACCAACGCGACGTTTGCGTCGGCGGCCGGCGTGGCAGCGGGCGTCGGTGCGCATCATTCGCTGGTGCCGGAGCTGGCACAGCACAAGTAAGCCCCATCGCGGCGCACCCTGCGCTAACCCGATGGCGGTCCGAATCCGGGCCGCCACTCGCGCATCAAACACCCATCTCTCGCCCCCAAAGCGCTCGGCACGCTCTTCGTCGAGTTGTTATTTTCGTTTACCGATGTAATGATATAACATTCTGGCGCGTCGAACGGCGTAGCCGAAGAACGTCGACAAGACGGAAACGCATCCATCCAGTGCTCAACCCTGAATAAACAAAGATGAAAAACCGCACGCGCGTCTCTCACGCAGCCTTGCTGCTGTTCGCTATCGCCGCTCATGTCCATGCCGCGCCCGACGACGCTTCGGTGACGGGCGCCGTCACCGACACAGCGGGCAAGCCCGTCCGGAACGCCACGGTGAGCATTCAGACCGCAAGCGGCGCCGCCATCAGCGAAGCAAAAACGGACGCGGACGGCCATTTCGCGATCGCTCACGTGAGTCCGGGCACCTATGCGGTTGTCGTCACGGCACCGGGGTTCGCGAGCGGCAGCAGCATCGCGACCACCACCGCGGGCGCGCCAGGCGCGGTCAGCATCAAACTCGCTCAAAGCGACACACTCGACGTTCAGGTGAATGCAAAACGTCTCGATCGGGCCCGCAATGGGCTGCAGCCGGAAACCGGCAGCAGCGTGTACCGCTTCAGCCAGGCCGATATCAACGCCCTGCCCGCGGGACAGGACACGCCGTTGAACCAGGTGTTGCTGCAGGCGCCCGGCGTGGCAAGCGATTCCTATGGTCAATTGCACGTGCGCGGAGACCACGCGAACCTGCAATACCGCATCAACGGCATCATCATTCCCGAGCCGATCAGCGGTTTCGGCCAGTCGCTCGACACTCGCATCATCGACCAGGTCAACCTGCTCACGGGCGCATTGCCGGCGCAGTACGGCTACCGCACCGCAGGCGTCGTGGACATCCGCACGAAGTCCGGCGATGCAGGCAACGGCGGGTCCATCGACGTGTTCGGCGGCAGCCATCAGACGATCAAGACCAGCGCGGATGTATTCGGCAGCCAGGGGCCGTTCAGCTATTACTTCAGCGGCTCGGTCGGCATGAACAACCTCGGGATCGAGAATCCCACTTCGAGTGCCAACGCGATTCACGACCACACCCGTCAGGGCGATGCGTTCGGCTACATGTCGTACATCATCAACCCGCTCACGCGTGTGAGCGTGATGTTCGGCACCACCAGCAACCAGTTCGAGATTCCGAACACGCCGGGCTTACAGACCAACTTCACGCTCAACGGCAACAACACCTTCGACTCAAGCCAGTTGAACGAAACGCAATCGGAGTTGAACAACTTTGCCGTGGTCGCGCTTCAGGGCACCAATGGCGGCGCGCTCGACTATCAGGTCGCCCTCTTTACGCGCTACACGCGAACCCAGTTCAATCCCGATCCGGTTGGCGATCTGCTCTTCAACGGCGTGGCGTCGCAGGATTTTCACAGCAATTCGGCCAACGGCGCGCAGGTAGACACGACCTGGCGGCTGAACGACAAGCATACGGTTCGGGCCGGGATCTTCTTCCAGCAAGAACACGCGGTGTTCAACGACAGTGTCAACGTATTCGCGACGGACAGCAACGGCAACCAGCTATCCGATCAACCCTTCAATATTCAGGACTCCAGCAGCAAGACCGGCTATCTGTATAGCGCCTACGTGCAGGACGAGTGGAAACTCACCGACAAGCTCACGCTGAACTATGGCCTGCGCTATGACAAGATGGACGAGTACGTCAGCGCGAGCCAGCTTAGCCCGCGCATCGGCCTCGTCTATGCGCTTACGCCGACAACGACGCTCCATGCCGGCTACGCGCGCTATTTCACGCCACCGGCGTTCGAACTGGTGTCGGGCTCGACGATCAGCCGCTTTAACGGCACGACCAATCAGAGTCCGTCGAGCGAGAACGGCCAGGTACAACCGGAACGCAGCCATTATTTCGATCTCGGCGTGACCCAGCGCCTGGGCTCGAACGTCACGGTCGGACTCGACGCTTACTACAAGAAGTCGACCAACCTGCTCGACGAAGGACAGTTCGGTTCCGCGCTCATCTTCACGCCGTTCAACTACCGGCAGGGTCGCGTGTACGGGGTCGAGTTCACGGCCAACTACAAGCAGAACAATGTATCGGCGTACATGAATCTCGCGTGGAGCCGCGCACAGGGAACCCAGATCGATTCGGCACAGTTCAATTTCGACCCCGCGGAACTCGCCTATATCAACGATCACTGGGTCTACCTGGATCACGACCAGCGCATTACCGCTTCATTCGGTGGAACCTACGATCTCGGCAGAACGACTTTCACGTTCGACGGGCTGGTGGGAAGCGGTTTGCGTAGCGGCTTTGCGAACACCGACAAGCTGCCGCTCTATGCGCAGGTCAATCTCGGCGTGATACAGCACTTCAATCAGCCGCTGATCGGGAAGTTCGACGCACGGCTGATGGTCGTCAACGCGTTCAACCGCGTCTATGAGTTGCGCGACGGATCGGGTATCGGCGTGGGCGCACCGCAGTATGGCCCGCACTTCGCCGTCTACGCCGGCATCACCAAGAATTTCTGATTCCGTCAGGCTATACAGAGCGAAGAAGAGGTAGGACATGCAAGATTGGGCAAGTGTTCTGGCAGCGGTACGCGTGGGCGGATGGGTCATCTATCCGCTGACGCTACTCGCTATTCTGGCGGTCGCGATTACGCTCGAGCGGGCGTATGTGTTTCTGCGCTTTGGCCGCTTGCCGGGAACGCAGGGTAACGCGCACACCATCACGCACGAAATCGCCGCGCCCGGCTCGGCCCTCGATTGGGCCGGCAGATTAAAGGATGCGTCCAGTCAGAACGCGTTCAGACGCATGAGCGCGCCGTGGGCGCCCGATCCTTCCGTGCCGCTGTGGCTGCGCGAAGCAAAGGCGCAATCGGTTGCCTCGCAGATCGAACGCGACATGAGCAAAGGTTTCTGGGTGCTGGAAACCATCGTGACGGCAGCGCCTTTGCTGGGTCTGCTGGGCACCATTGTCGGCATGATGCATTCGTTCCAGTTGTTCGGTGGCGATGGCCTCGTCGATCCAGGCGGCGTGACAGGCGGCGTGGCACAGTCGTTGGTGGCGACCGCGATCGGCCTGGTGGTTGCGCTGTTTGCGCTCTTTGCATTCAACTATTTCTCGCGCCGGCTCGAACGGCTCATGGACGAACTCGAGTCCTTCGCCAATGCACGGCTCGGCGAAATCCGTCTTGCCGACACGCCCGCGGGAGCGCTGCCGTGAAGTTCAAGCGTTCGCGCGCGGTAAAGCGCGGCCGCATCGAAATCATTCCGATGATCGATGTGATGTTCTTTCTGCTGGCGACCTTCATGCTCGCATCGCTCGCGATGCAACGGCTCGACGCCGTCAAGGTCAATCTCCCGGCCGGCCGCGCACAGCAAATGGCCGCCCATGAACCGCTTACGATTTCCGTGGACAGCAGCAACGCGATCTTTGTGAACCATCAGTCAGTTCGTCTCGATCAGATCGAGCCGATGGTGAAACGGCTGTTGCAACCGGACGGCAATGTCGTGATTGCCGCCGACGACGCTGCCGGCCACGGCGTGGTGGTTCAGGCAATGCTGGCCGCACGCCGTGCCGGCGCCGAGCGGTTCCTGATCGCCGTACATCGTGAATAAGCGGATGCGCGTGGCCGTCGCCGCAGGCGATTCTCCGTCGATACGGTTCGCACTGGCGGTACTGGTCGCGCTAATCGTATGGATAGCGTTCCTGATTCAGGTAGGGCACTGGTTGCGTCCGTCGCCCGCCGCGCGCGTGCAGGACAAGCCCCTCGAAATGCGGGTGATGGAACTCGATCCGCCGAAAGCTACAGTTGCGACGCCTTCCGTGGCTCCGCCTGCGCCCGTTCAGCCCGTCCAGCCCGCTGCGGGCAAACCACGGCAAGCTGCTGATCCGCGCGCTCACACGTCGACGCATTCGCGCACGCCACCCACTGTGCCGTCGAAGCCGGAGGCGCGTCCGGTGCAAAACGTACCGCCGGCTCAGTCGACGCCCGCAATGCAAGAGCCGAAGACGGCCGCCGAGCCGCCCGCGCGCACTGCCGCCCCCTCCGACGAAAGCGCAACCGCTATACCGTCCGCAAAATCAGTTGGCGACGCCGCGGCGCATGCCATTTCCCAACCGTTGCCGCAACTCCCCGACGATTTGCGCGAGCAGGCGTATCAAACCGTCGCGACGGCCCGCTTCGCGATCCACACTGACGGATCGGTCGATGTGGAGCTCATCAAACCGACGCCCAATCCCCGGCTCAACCAGATCCTTCTTGAAGCGCTGCGCAAATGGCGTTTTTTTCCAGCGATGCAGGCAGGGCATCCTGTCGAAAGCCGGCAAGACATTCGCGTGCATTTCAACGTGAACTAGCGAAGCTCAGCCCTTCGTCGCGCCAAACGTCAAGCCGGCCACGAAATGCTTCTGCATGGCGAAGAACATCGCGACAGAAGGCAACGCGGCGAGAATCGACCCGGCGGACACAAGATTCCACGCAGTGGTCCACTGTCCCTTCAACGCCGCGACACCGACAGTAATCGGCGCGGCGTCGTCACCTTGCGTCAGACACAAGGCCCAGAAGTAGTCATTCCACACGAAGGTGAATACGAGAATTGCCAATGCGGCAAGCGCGGGACGGATCAGCGGCAACACGATCTTGAAGAACACGGTCCATTCGTTCGCGCCTTCGATGCGCGCCGCCTCAACCAGTTCGAATGGCAACTGCTTGATGAAGTTGCGCAGAAACAGCGCGCAAAATCCGGTCTGAAACGACACATGGAACAGAATCAGCGCGCTCACTGTGTTGAACAGACCAAGCTGCAACGACAGGTCCCGCACTGGAATCATCAACACCTGAACCGGCACGAAGTTGCCCGCGACAAACGTCGCAAACAGCGTGGAATTGCCACGGAACCGGTAGATGGCCAGCGCGAAACCCGCCATGGCCGCAAGCGCAATCGACCCCACCACGGCCGGCACCGTAATCAGCACGCTGTTCCAGAAGTAGTGCAGCATCGGGGAAGTCGTCAGCGCCTCGCGATAGTTGTCGAACATCGCGAAGTGCTTCGGCCAGCCCCAGTAATTGCCCTCGCTCAGCTCCTCGGTGGAACGCACCGAGGTCACGAGCACCGCGATCATCGGCAGCAGCCAGATCAGCAGCGCGAGCGGCAAAGTCAGTTTGTACGCGCGGCGCGTGAGCGGCTTCCATTTGTCGATCGGGATCGGAAACATGACCGGCTCCTTATTGCTCGGTGCGCAGCATGCGGCGCAGGTGATAAACGATGTACACCAGCATGATCGCGAACAGCACCACGGCCACCGCTGCGGAATAGCCGATACGGTAGTACTTGATCGCCTGGTCGTACATGTAGTACGCGAGCACCGTCGAACTTTCGAACGGTCCGCCGCCGGTCATGACCGAAATCAGATCGAAGCTGCGCAACGCGCCGATCACCGTGACGACGATCGCCATGAAGGTGGTGGGCCGCAATTGCGGCAGGATCACGTGCCACAGCATCGACCAGCCACGCGCCCCCTCCATGCGCGCGGCCTCGATCTGTTCGGCGTTCAACGAAGTCAAACCGGTCAGATAAAGAATCATGCAGTACGCGGTTTGTGGCCACAGCGCCGCGAACACAATCCCGAGCGTTGCGTAACGCGGATCGCCCAGTACCGGCACGCCGTGCCCGAGGATCAGCGCAAGCAAGCCGAAGGTCGGGTCGTAGAACCACGAGAAGATCAAACCGACCACAACGCCCGACAACACGAACGGCGCGAAGAACAGCGATTTGACGATGCGAATGCCGGCCACCGCCTGGTTCAGATAGAGGGCGACGGCGAGCCCCATCGGCGGTGCAAGCAGGAACAGCAGCAGCCAGATGAGGTTGTTCTTCAGCGCCGTGTAGAACGTCGGCGTATGGAACAACTCGATATAGTTGGCGAGACCGACGAAAGACGGGTCGGTCATCCCATCCCAATTGAAAAAACTCAGGCGCACGGTCGAGATGATCGGCCATACGACGTAGATCGCCACCATCACGCAGGCCGGCGCGAGAAACAGAAAAGCGGCGCGGCGCTGCCGTCGCGCGGTCGGCGACGGACGGCGCCGGCGCGCCACGCGAGGCGGCCCGCCGCGCGTAGCACCGCCCGATGCCGGCATGCCTGCACCGGGCAAGCCGGAATCGCCGGGTTCAGCAGGACCGCCAACGGTATGACGGGTGACGGAATGCGACACGATCATTCTCCCGATCGAACGTAGCGAGTTGACGCTTAGGTTGGCGGCCCGTTTATGCGTCAACGGGCCACTTCCGCTCACTTCTTGTAGATCCGCTTACGCGTCTGTTCCAGTTGCGCAAGGATGTCGTCGAGTTTCGAAGGATCGGAAATGAATTGCTGCATTCCCTTCATCCCTTCATCGGCCATTTCCTTCGTCATGTCGCGATCGTAGAACTGCGCAATGCCGCCCTTCGTGTTCGCGAGAATCTGGAAGCCGATCTTCGAGATTGGATCCTCGGGTTCAGGCGACTTGCTGTTCGCCGACAGCGAACCGAGCCCCTCCGCGAGCTTCGCACCGTTTGCCGGCGTTTCGACGAAGGCGAGGAACGCACGCGCATCCGCCTTGTTCTTCGCCTTCGTCGGAATATTCAGCGATTCGACCGGCCCCTCTTCGGCGGTCGGCACATTCGCGTCGATGATCGGGAACTGGAAGTAACCCATTTCCGGCTTCACGCTCGGCGGGAAACCACCGGTGATGAACGTGCCCATCAGCATCATCGCGGCCTTGCCCTGGAACAGGAACGGCTGCACCGCGTCCAGATCGTAAGAGAGCGAGTTGTCGATGAAATAGCCGGCGTCAATCAGTTGTTTCCACGTCGTGTAAACCTTCTTCACGCGCGGATCGGTGTACGCGATATCGCCCGCCATCAGCTTCTGATGGAACGCGTTGCCGTTCAAGCGCAGATCGAGATAATCGAACCAGCCCGCCAGCGTCCATGAATCGCGGCCTGCCACGGCAATCGGCGCAATGCCTGCCGCCTTCAGTTTCTTGCAGTCGTCGAGAAACTGGTCCCACGTTTTCGGCTCGCCGGCAATGCCGACCTTCTGGAACAGATCCTTGCGATAGAACATGCCCCACGAGTAGTACACGGTCGGCGCGGCGTACTGCTTGCCCTTATACGAGGACGCTTCCTTCGTCGACGCATACATGTCGTTCCAGCCGTTCTTCACCCAGTCGCTGCTCAGATCCTCGAACAGGCCGCGCTGCGCGTAATACGCCATCCGTTCGCCGTCATGCCAGTTGACGATATCGGGCGCGACGGTGGAGAGCCAACCGGGCAGCTGGACCTTGTACGCTTCTTCGTCGATGAACGACACCTTCACGTCGGTGCCGGGATGCGTTTTCTTGAAGTCGTCGATGATGGACTGCCAGACGGCGCGTTGACTCGCGCCCTTGAACGCGATGTTGACCGCGAGCGTGCCGGCCTGCGCCGTGCTGACGACGGAGGCCCCTGCGGCCGCCGCGGCCAGCGCGAGTGCCAGCAGAATCTTGCGAGGTTTCAGTGCCATGTTGCTGTCTCCTTTGCTCCGTGATTTTGCGTCGTTGTTGTTACTACATGGAATCCTTCGTTCAGCGCTTCAGATCAATTCCCTGATCGATAAACGGCCACGCCCTGCGGTTCGACGGTGCGTGAACCGATCACGAATGCGTCGTCGGCGATATCGGCCAGCGTGTGCGCCTGGTCGCCGTAGTTCAACACGTAGGTCAACTCGCCACGGCGGCTCAGGCGCACGCTGTCGCCGAGCGCAACCGGGTCGAGGCCGGCCTCCTGCGCAATCCGCGCGAACAGACGAACCGTGAGCGCATCGTCGAACAGGCTCGCGAGGTAATGGAACGCGCCGCTTTTCACGTAGGCGGGATGGCCGTCGGCGAAACGGGCACGTACGTCGAGCGCCTCCGTTGCATCGTTGCCGCTGTCGCCTGCGGCTTCGATGAAATCGCGCCAGTGGCGCGCCACGCCGTCTTCCGCGCTCGCGTTGCCGCTGTCTTCAAGCCGCACGGCTTCAGTCACATTCGGCCGCATCGATTCGACGCGCCACACGCGCAGCGGCAGCACCGAGGCAAGCGCGCCCGGCGGCAGATTGGCCGGAATCTGCAGGTCCTGCGTCTTCGAACCGGTACGCGGGCCGAGCACGACCTGCGCGCCCGAACTCGCCAGCCGCGCGGCGAAATCGGCCGGCACGACCGGCAACGGCGGCACGACGATCAGACGATAGCCGTCGAGCGCCGCATCGACCGGCACGATATCGACGTCGAGGCCAAGTGCGCGCAATGCCGAGTAGTACTCGAATGCGAAGCGCGGATAGTGAAAATCCGCTCCCTGCGGATGAATCTCGAAGAGCCACTTCGCTTCGTAGTCGTAGACAAGCGCGACTTTCGAGCGAATCGCGGCATTGGCATCGGCGTTCGCGGCGAGCACCGCGCGAATCTCGTCGGCAACCTGCGCGGCTTCGTTGCCGCCAACATCGAGCCGGTTATCAGGCGTATTCAGACCGGCGTGCATCTGTTCCTGCGCGAACGGCGCCTGGCGCCAGCGGAAATACGATACGCAGCCCGCGCCGTGCGCGAATGCCTCCCAACTCCACAGCCGCACCATGCCGGGCAGCGGCGCCGGATTCCATTGCGCCCAGTTCACCGGGCCGGGCTGCTGCTCCATGACCCACAGCGGCAGCTTCGACATGCCGCGATACACGTCGTGATTGAACGACGCGAAGTCAGGGTGCCCGGAGCGCAGCCAGCGCGCCTTCACCTCCGGCGCGAACCACTGCTCTTCCAGCGCGCCGAGCGGATAGCTGTCCCAGGTCGCCACATCGAGATCGGCCGCCACCTTGTAGTGATCGAACTCGGTAAAGAGCTGCATGAAATTGTGCGCGACCGGCCGCCCCGGCGAATGCGCGCGGATGATCTCGACCTGCATGCGGTTGTAGCGTGCCACTTCGTCGGAGGCGAAGCGCCGATAATCGAGCCGGTGCGACGGGTGCGCTTCGGTCACGGTCGCCACCGGCGCGTCGATTTCGTCGAAGCTGCGGTATTCCATGCTCCAGAACACCGTGCCCCATGCGCGGTTCAGCGCGTCGATGGTTTGATAGCGCGCCTTGAGCCACTCGCGAAAGCGCCCCACTGCCGCCGGCGAATAACTAACCACCGTGTGATGGCAGCCGAATTCGTTATCGGTCTGCCAGTACGCAACGGCCGGATGCTTGCCGTAACGCTCGGCAACCGCCGTGCAGATTCGCTGCGACGCGGTGAAATACGAAGGCGATGAAAAATCGTAGTGACGGCGTGAGCCGAACGCCCGCGGACGGCCATCGGCGCCAATCGGCAAAATGTCCGGATGGCGGTCGATCAGCCACTTGGGCGGCGTCGCCGTCGGCGTGCACATGACCACTTGCAATCCGGCGGCGCCGAGTACGTCGACCGCGCGATCCAGCCAGCCCCAGTCATATTCGCCGGGCGTCGGCTCCATCCGGCTCCATGCAAATTCGGCGATTCGCACCTGCTGGATGCCAAGTGCTTTCATCCGGCGAGCGTCGTCTTCCCACATCGACTCCGGCCAGTGTTCCGGGTAATAACAGACTCCAAGGCGCATCCGAATGTCCCCTATGCGTAGTTTTCGACGGATTCGAGCGAAGCGGCGGCAAAGCCGTCTTCGGTAAACAGGTGGCAGGCGCGGCTGGGGACGCGCAAGCCGGCGCGGTTTCCCGGCGCGAGGCGGGTGTCGCCCGGCGCCTTGGCGATCAACGCGGCGCCACCGGGTTGATCGAGGTGGACATAACTGTGCTCGCCGAGTTGTTCGACGAGCGACACGGTGCGGGTCAGCACGGCATCCTGCGTGTTTTCCGAACCTTCCGCGCCGAGGAATTCCAGGTGCTCCGGGCGCACGCCGAGCGTGACGGCCTGCGATGCATGAAGGCCATCGCCGTTGACCGGCACGCGCACGTTTTCATCTGTGTGATCGAGCGTGATGACCACGCCTTGAGGATCGACCGAGCTCACCTTCCCCGGCAGGAAATTCATGCGCGGCGAGCCGATGAAACCGGCGACGAAGCGGCTTCTCGGCCGGTGATATAGCTCAAGCGGCGCGCCGATCTGCGCGATGCTGCCGTAGCGCTCGGTGTCCTTGCCCGCGTGCAGCAGCACGATCTTGTCGGCAAGCGTCATGGCCTCGATCTGATCGTGCGTGACGTACACCACGCTGGCTTTGGCGAACTGCTTATGCAGCCGCGCGATTTCAATGCGGGTCTGGCCACGCAGCGTTGCGTCGAGATTGGAGAGCGGCTCGTCGAACAGAAACACGCCCGGCTCGCGCACAATGGCCCGGCCGATCGCCACGCGCTGCCGCTGGCCGCCGGACAGCGCCTTCGGCCGGCGCTCGAGCAGCGCCTCCAGTTGCAGGATCCGCGCGGCTTCCCGCACTTTGCGGTCGATTTCTTCTTTCGGGGTTTTGGCAAGCTTGAGGCCGAAGGCCATGTTCTCGAACACGGTCATATGCGGAAACAGCGCGTAGCTCTGGAACACCATCGCCACGCCACGCTGCGCCGCCGGGACGTCGTTGACGAGGCGCCCAGCGATCGACAGGTCGCCGTCGGTCACGTCTTCGAGGCCGGCGATCATCCGCAGCAAGGTGGATTTGCCGCAGCCGGACGGACCGAGAAATACGCAAAACTCGTTCTCACCGATCTCCAGGTCGACGTCGCGAATCACCGGTGCGCCGTCGCCATACGCCTTCTGCACGCCTCTCAACGAAATGCTCGCCATTGCATCAACTCCGTGATTTAATCGGCTCGACATCGAAGATTAAGCGCTTAATCAGCACGGCCGAAAAAAATCGATCGCATGCGATCGTGGGCCTTGCCTGTCTCCGATATCGTTTTGTCTGTGCGGCAAATGGTGCCGCGCCTTGAGCCGCGATGCAAATGTCGGACAGTCATCTCATATATTGGAACGCCATGCCCACACTCAGCGAAGTCGCACGCCGTGCCGGTGTCACGCCTGCCACGGTATCGAACGTGTTGCGCAATCGCGGCAGGGTCGGCGCGAGCACCCGGCAGCGGGTGCTGGAAGCGGTCGACGCGCTCGGCTACCGCCCCCACCTGGCGGCCCGCGCGCTTGCCGAGGGCCGCGCGCCGACGCTGGCGTTGATGGTGTCGAGCATCGCCAATCCGTTCTATCCGGAGTTCGCACTCGCCGTCGAGCATGCGGCGCGCAGCAGTGGACATTTCGTGATCATCTGCAATACCAACGAAGATCCGCTGATCGGGCGGGCGTACCTCGATCAGATCGCCGGCACGCTTTCCGAGGGCGTGCTCGTGACAAATGCAAACCTCGATTTCACGGACCTGCATACGACCGAATCGCGCGGTACGCCCGTGGTGCTGTGCATGTGGGAGAGACCCAACGAGCCGCCGGGTTTGCCGTGCGTCGCGGTCGATTTTCGTCTGGCAGGTGAATTGGCCGGCACGCATCTGCTCGAACTCGGCCATCGGCGGATCGGCGCGATCGTCGGCAGCAAAGCCTCGGGCATTCACGCGGCCCGCTATCAGGGGTTTGTCGATGCGCTGCAGGGAGCCGGTGTGCCGAAAGGCCGGGTCGAGCATGCGCCCGATACGATCCAGGGTGGCTACACCGCGGCGCGCGAGCTGCTGAAAGCCGATCCGACACTCACCGCGATCTTCGCGACCAACGATCTGCCGGCGCTCGGCGCAATGCATGCCGCGGCGGATCTCGGCCTGAACGTGCCGCGCGATCTGTCCGTGATCGGCATTACCGATATTCAACTCGCGCGCGAGTCGCGGCCAGCGTTGACGACGGTCGCCGTACCGACCGTCGAAGTCGCCGATCTCGCGGTCTCGCTGCTGCGCGAACTGATCGAATCGTCGTATGGGCAAGCGGAGCGCCCGCTCGCGGCCAGCGTGCCGATGCGGGTTTCTTCCGCGCCGAAACTGGTCGTGCGTGCGTCCACTGGCGTGTCGCGTTCGGCGTAACGTGGCCGTAACAGCGCTGCGGACGTTACGTAGCGAAGCTTGCGTGCATCCCTCCTCGCGCGCGGAGCCAGAATCCGCAAACGCCCGTGGCACGTGGCTTCGCGCCGAAAAACGCCGCTTCAACCAGTCTATCCATGCAGTTGGCACGGTCCCTGCAAACAGTTAGGGAAAGGGCCGAGCGCCGGCATGCGTCACATGCCGCCCGTGCTCCCCCAACCGGCCGGGCCAAGGCCATAACACGCAGGGATATTCAAATGATTGCCGACCTTCTGCAGGACGCCGACGTCGCAGGACAAACCATCGACGCGGACTCGCCCTTCGCCCAACACCATCCCCTGCAGATCGCGGTTTGCCTGCGCAAGCTGATGAGCGGGCAGGACTTCGTGACGGTGGAATTCAACGGTCGCCAGATCGTGACGCAAGTGCTCGACGTCGATTCGCGCAATGCACGCTTCATCTTCGACGCCGGCAGCGTGGAAGTGGACAACCATGCGCTCGCGTCCGCACGCCAGTTGATCTTCCGCAGCTTGCCGGACGGCATACGCACGGAGTTCACGACGCTGAACGCTGATCCGGTCATGTTCGAAGGGCGGCCGGCTTTCGAGGCATCCTTCCCGACCCTCCTCTACTACGTTCAACGCCGCGAATTCTTCCGCGTGCAAACGCCCGTGCTGGATCCTTACACCGCCAGCGGACCATGCGCGGACGGCGGTTCGTTCCGGCTGGAACTGCAGGATCTCTCATTGGGCGGCGTGGCGCTGAAAACCGCCGACGAGCGCTTCGGCTCACTGGAAAGCGGCACCGTGCTGCGCGATGTCACGCTGCAGCTCGGCAGCTTCGGCACGCTGCAACTCGATCTGGAAATCGTCGCGCCACGGCAAATGACCACGCCGAAGGGCGACCGGCGTTTCGTGATTGGCTGCAAGTTCGTGCAGACGCCCGGGCGCGCCGAGCGAGTCTTGCAACGTGTCGTCACCCAGCTCGAGACCAGGCGTCAAACGCTGGTGGCGCGCGGCTGAATTTCTGCGGCGAGGCTGCTTCGAGCAGCCGCTGGCTTGAAAATAGCGCAGGATTCCGAACCGGTCTACCGAACTTCAGCATCTCGTTGAAGCATCGGCGCCGGCTTCAGGCCGCGCGCGCCGACAAGCTGGTGCGGCGGGATCTGCCGAATCGCGCTTTCGCCAGCGGGAGCGCCTGTGAGCAGATGGATTGCAAGGTCGAGCGTCGTCGAGCGGCGCGTCAGCATGAGGCACGTCACTTCGTTCTGCAAGGCGCGCGTGGCGTGCCAGCAACCCGGCCGCATGCAGATCCCCTCCCCTACGGGCACCTCGAAGGCAGCCAACGAATCAAGGTTCGGCTGCCCATCCGGCGTACTCGTCGCGACAATCTGCACGACAGGTCCGGTGAGCGGCACCACGGCCTGCTCCGTAAGCCAATGTGCCTCGAGCCGCAGCACCTCGGCTTCGCGATCGCGGTATCTGACCCACAAAACTTCAGGATTTCCGGACAGGCCGGCATCGAACAGATGCTCGCGCCAGAAGTCGGATGACGGGCTTGCAAACGACGGCACCGCGCTATCCGTTGGGAAGGGTTTGCCCAGCATCCATCCATAGGGTTCGAAAGCGTCGGCAGTAAGCGCCTGAATGCTCAGAGGCGTGGTCGTCGGCATCTCGGTTCGGGCCTTTGATAATAGAAGAAAACATCACGGGGTGCCACTCAATGAGTCGGCAGCGCTTCGTCGGTGTCTGGAAAGAGCGCGATATCCGGGCCGTTCTCGAGGCTGAACTCTCGCATGACCTTTTGCGCCAGATGCATGATCGACTCGCATAGCAAGCTGTCCGGACTTCGCCGGAAAGATGCGAAAAGCGGCAGTTCAGGGACTCGATGCGTCACTTTCAGCAGTTGCAGATGCCCGGAGTCCAGCTCACGGGTCACGAACGCGGTGGGCAGAACCGCGATGCCGAAACCGTCGAGCACGAGCCTTATGATCGCCGCGACCGAAGACACGCAGTTGATTTGCACGTGCGGCTCGCCGGCGGCTGCAAACAGCCCGGCGACAAACACATGCGGCGATGAATGACGGGCAAAGCTCACAATCGGGAAACTCGCCAGTTCGGCTTCCGATAGTGCTTCAGCCGACAGATTCAGCGATGGACTCGCTACCCATCGCATTGGCAATGCGCCGAGCGAAACATTTTCCGCGTCAGCGCCGGTGACCATCGTGCTCAAAAAAGCGATGTCCACGTTGCCATTCACCAGTTGCACGGACAGATTCGTCGAGGTGTCGCACGTCAGCTCGATCGTCAGGTTCGGATATTCGTCGCGCACCTGCCGCAACAGCTCGGGCAGCCACGTATGCACGACGGACTCCATCACGCCGACCCGCAACAATCCGCTCACATGCGAGCGGTCGCTTACGCTTGCGAGCATGTCGTTCGTGAGCTTCAGAATCTGTTCGGCGAACGCTAGCGCTTTGGTCCCTTCCTGGGTCAGCTTGACATCGCGCGGCCCCCGATCGAACAGACGCACGCCGAACTCCTGCTCGAGCGCAGATATCCGGCTGGAGATCGCAGCCTGCGTCGCATGCAGGCGCTCGGCAGTCAGCCGGAAATTGCGCAGCTTGGCGAGCCACACAAACGTTTCGAGAAAACGGACATTCATCAGGCGCCTTGTACTGTCAGCGAACGCATCATCAGGTTCCAGGTGTCGCGGCCGTGCAAACGGACAGCTTCGGTAGATGGGCAGAGTTTAGCGCCGCAAAATCAGGTGCGTGACAACAAAAACTGGCCGACCGGAACAACTTTTTGTTGTGATCATCGCGGCTCGGCGCGCAAGGGGCGGCCTATCGGGAAAGCCCTGGGAAGCGATCAGATTTATCTATTGCCGGTCAATAAAATAAGTCGTTGGACGGAAGAATTTGGCGGTCGAACACTCATTGAACCGAAAATCAAGGAGCCGCCCATGTCACCCTCGTCCAGTCAATTGAATCGTATGCTGCAAACGGGCGCCGCCGCGCTGCTGCTTGGTGCGGGCAGCGCGAGCTTCGCCGCGGAGCCGGTCGTGGTCCTGATTGGTCATGCCGCGCCGCTGACAGGCCAGCTCGCGCATATGGGCAAGGACAGCGAAAATGCGGCGAAGCTTGCAGTCGACGAGATCAACAGCCAGCATCCGGTTATCGGCGGCAAGCCGGTCCGTTTGCAGCTCGACGCGCAGGACGACGCTGCCGACCCACGCACCGGTACGCAAGTCGCCCAGAAGCTCGTCGACGATGGCGTGGTAGCCGTGGTCGGCGACATCAACTCCGGCGTTTCGATCCCGGCATCGAAGATCTACAGCGAGGCCGGCCTCGTGCAGATTTCGCAAGGCTCGACCAATCCCACCTATACGCTACAGGGCTTCAAAACGACCTTCCGCGTCGTCGCGACCGACGCACTGCAAGGGCCGGCTCTGGCTCGCTATGCAGTCGACACCATGCACGCAAAGCGTATTGCAATCGTGGACGACTCGACCGCATACGGCCAGGGTCTCGCGCAAGAATTCGAAAAGGCAGCCAAAGCACGAGGCGCCGTCATTGTGAGCCACGATGCGACGACGGACAAAGCCATCGACTTCCGGGCCATTCTGACGAAAATCAAAGGTCTGAAACCCGACGCAATCATGTACGGCGGCTCGGACGCAACGGCCGGGCCGCTGGCGAAACAGGCGGCAAACCTCGGCATCACCGCAAAGATGCTGGGTGGCGACGGCGCCTGCACGGAAAACATGACGCAACTTGCCGGCAGCGCGATTGACAACGTGACATGCTCGGAAGCCGGACTTGCCTTGTCAAAAATGCCGAAGGGTCAAGACTTCGATAAACGATACGTGGCGCGCTTCAGCACACCGATAGACGCCTACGCTCCGTTCACGTATGACGCCGTCTACGTCATCTATAACGCGATGCAGCGAGCGAACTCGACCGACCGCTCGAAAATCCTCGCCGCGATGCCCGCCACGAGCTATGACGGCGTGATCGGCCACATTGCGTTCGACCCGCACGGCGACTTGCGGGACGCTGCGATCACGATCTATCAGTTCAAGGGCAGCAAGAAGACCGTGATGGATGTCATCAGAATGTGATGCGGCCGAACGCGACGGACATTGCGTACATCGCGCACATCGCGTTCGGCTCCGCCACCGACGATTACCTGCGCGACGGCAGCCGGTGTCCGTCGTCGAAGACCATCTGGTATTTCAACTGACTTGCAGGCATGCCAGGACTTTCCCGAAGTCCCGGCGCACCATCCTGCATTGCAGCATTCCCGAAAAGCCCCGCCCCATATGCCCCGCCGCCCTGGCGGGCGCTTCCGCACGCCGACTTCCCGCCGATCGCGTTCTTGACGGGCATCGCCGCGCCTGCTTTACTAAATCAACTCAAGTGATTTAGTCGTCCGGCTTCGGGCTGCAACTGAATCGCTTCAGATTCCAAACAGGTTCCAGGCAGATTGCAAAAAGGATTGCAAACAGGCGGCAAGCGCGCAGCGTTCGCGCGTGCCGCCGCCCGCAGTTCATAACGTCGTGACCAATAACCGGAGGAGCGTCCCATGAATCTGAATTCCCGCAGGGACCCTGTCGCCAGGAAAATCGTGTCGGTATGCGTCGCTGCATCGGCGGTGTGGTGCGCGAGCGCAAGCCAGGCAGCCGATCAGCCTGTCGTCGGTCTCATCACCAAGACGGACACCAATCCGTTCTTCGTGAAGATGAAACAGGGTGCCGAGGCGGCCGCCGCGAAAGACGGCGCCAAGCTGCTCACCGCCGCCGGCAAGTTCGACGGCGACAACGCGAGCCAGGTCACCGCCATCGAAAACATGATGACGGCCGGCGCGAAAGCGATTCTGATCACGCCCAGCGACACCAAGGCGATCGTGCCGAGCATCAGGAAAGCGCGCGCCGCCGGTGTGATGGTGATCGCGCTCGACACGCCGACCGATCCGCAAGATGCCACGGACGCCCTCTTCGCCACCGACAACTTCAAAGCCGGTGTACTGATCGGCAAGTACGCGAAAACGGCCATGAACGGCAAGCCCGCGAAGATCGCCACGCTCGACCTCGCGCCCGGCGTATCGGTTGGCGTACTGCGCCATAACGGCTTCCTGGAAGGCTTCGGCGTGAAGGAAGGCGATCCGTCGATCGTCTGCAGCCAGGACACCCGCGGCGATCAGGCGAAGGGACAGACAGCAATGGAAAACTGCCTGCAGAAATCGCCGGACATCAACGTGGTCTACACGATCAACGAACCGGCCGCCGCAGGTGCGTATCGCGCGCTCAAAGCCGCGGGCAAAGACAAGAGCGTGATGATCGTTTCGATCGACGGCGGCTGCGAAGGTGTACGCAATGTGAAGGCTGGGGCGATTGCGGCGACCTCCCAGCAGTATCCGTTGAAGATGGCCGCGCTCGGCGTGACAGCCGGTGTCGAATACGCGAAAACCGGCAAGAAGGTCTCCGGCTATCAGGATACGGGCGTGACGCTGATCACCGACAAGCCGATGTCCGGCGTGGACAGCAAGGATACGAAGTTCGGCCTCGACAACTGCTGGGGCAACAAGTAACAGGCACTGAATGGCGGCCCACTTTCCCGGGCCGCCGACGGATGACGGCTGTGCCTGTCGCACAGTCCGTCAGATTCATGCATTGAGGACACCTATCATGTCGACTCCCTCCGCGCCCGCCGGGCACTCGCGCCCGTTCGCCGAACGCTTGCCGTCACTCGCTGAAATCGGGCCGCTGATCGCGCTTCTGTTGGCGTGCGGCTTCTTCATTTCGCAGAGCAACCGGTTCCTGTCGTTCCAGAACCTTTCGCTGATCCTGCAGCAAACGATGGTGGTCGCCGTCATCGCGATCGGCCAGACCCTGATCGTGCTGACAGGCGGCATCGATCTGTCGTGCGGGATGGTGATGGCGTTCGGCTCGATCATCATGACCAAATTCGCGGTCACGCTCGGCGTGCCGCCCGTTCTCGCGATTCTATGCGGTATCGCCGCGAGCACGCTATTCGGCGCGCTCAACGGCGTGCTGATCACGCGGATCAAGTTACCCGCCTTCATTGTCACGCTGGGTACGCTGAACATCGCCTTCGCACTCACGCAGATTTATTCGAACGCGGAGAGCGTCTCGAACCTGCCCGACGCGATCATGTTCCTCGGCAACACGTTCAAGCTCGGGCCCGCCGAAGTGACCTACGGCACGGTACTGACGCTATTGATGTATCTGGCGACGTGGTTCGTGTTGCGCGATACGGTGCCGGGCCGGCACCTGTATGCGCTGGGCAATAACCCCGAAGCCGCGCGTCTGATGGGCCTCTCGTCGCAAAAGATTCTGCTCACCGTGTATTCGCTGGCCGGCGCGATCTATGGTATCGCCGCGCTGCTGTCGGTGTCGCGCACCGGCGTAGGCGATCCGCAGGCCGGACAAACGGAGAATCTCGACAGCATTACCGCTGTGGTGCTGGGCGGCACGAGTCTGTTCGGCGGACGAGGCTCGATTGCCGGCACACTGTTAGGCGCGCTGATTGTGGGCGTATTTCGCAACGGTCTGACCTTGATCGGCGTCTCTTCGGTGTACCAGGTGTTGATCACCGGCATGCTGGTGATTCTCGCGGTTGCCGCGGACAAACTTTCCCATCGTCGCGGTTGAGCATTCAGGAGCCCGTCATGTCGACACCTACTTCCGCTTCCACCGCGATGCCCGTTTTGCAGGCGCGCGGACTAGTCAAACGCTATGGCAACGTCACCGCGCTCGACGGTTGCGATTTCGAAGTGCTGCCCGGCGAGATTCTCGCCGTGATCGGCGATAACGGCGCGGGCAAGTCGTCGTTGATCAAGGCGCTCTCGGGCGCCACCGTGCCCGACGAAGGCGAAATCCTGCTCGACGGCAAGCCGGTCAGATTCCGCAGTCCGCTGGATGCCCGCGCTCAAGGCATCGAAACCGTGTACCAGGAACTCGCGGTGGCGCCCGCCATGAGCATTGCCGAAAACCTGTTTCTCGCCCGTGAGCTCGTCAAGCCGGGCTGGCGCGGTTCGATCTTCAAGATGATCGACAAGCGCCGCATGCTCGAAGAAGCCACCGCGCACATGAAGGGCCTGCAGATCGGCATCCGTTCGATGCGCCAGGCGGTCGAAACCTTGTCCGGCGGCCAGCGCCAGGGCGTAGCCGTCGCGCGCAGCGCGGCGTTCGCGCGGCACGTGGTGATTCTCGACGAACCCACGGCCGCGCTCGGCGTGAAGGAAGGCAACATGGTGCTCGAGTTGATCCGCCGCGTACGTGAGCGCGGCCTGCCGGTGATCCTGATCAGCCACAACATGCCGCACGTGTTCGAAGTCGCGGACCGCATTCATATTCAGCGGCTCGGCCGGCGCGCGGCGCTCGTGAATACCAAAGACATCCATATGTCGGAGGCGGTGGCGATCATGACGGGCGCGAAGGAAGCGGACGTCAAGGCGATTGCATGATGTTTGCATCCCGCTGAGGGGCACGCGACGATGGAAACCACCAGTTCCCGCTCGCCTCTTGAGCGCACGGTCGGCTCGAATCAGGTCGGCATGCGGCAGTTCAACGAGCGAATCGTGTTGCAGGCGATCCGTTTGCACGGCCCACTGCCGAAAGCCGACGTAGGCCGTCTCACGCGCCTGTCGATGCAGACGGTGTCGATGATCGTCGACCGTCTGATCGACGATGGGCTGCTCGAGAAGCAGGCGCGGGTGCGCGGCCGTATCGGTCAACCGTCGGTACCGATCGCGTTGCGTGCCGACGGCGCGTACACCATCGGCATCAAGGTGGGACGCCGCAGTCTCGACGTGCTGGCGATGGATTTCGCGGGCCAGGTGGTGTGCCGCGATGTCTTCGACTATGCCTATCCCGATCCACGCACACTCTTCCCCGCGCTCGAAAGCCGGCTGGCACGCGTGACTCAGACGCTCGGCGCGAAGGGGGACAAAGTGGTTGGCGTGGGTGTAGCCGCGCCATTGTGGCTAGGCGGCTGGCGCGATTTTCTCGGCGCGCCGCCAGATGCTCTCGAAGCGTGGCATGAAATCGACCTGCGCAGCCGCATCGCGACCATGACGGGCCTGCCTGTCGAGTTCGCCAAAGACACCACCGCCGCCTGCGCGGCCGAACTCGTGATGGGCCAGGGCCGCGGCATTCACAATTTTCTATACCTGTTCGTCGGCACGTTTATCGGCGGCGGACTGGTGATCGACGGCCGTTTGCATGCCGGACCACACGACAATGCGGGTGCCGTCGGCTCGATACCGCTGCGGGACGGCAGCCCGCGCAAACCCGCGCGGCAACTATTGCACGCTGCCTCGGGCTTCGTTCTGGAACAGCTGTTGAGCGACACCGGCGCGCCCCCCGCCGCCGCGCATGACCATCGCGCGCTGTCGCCGGACCTGTGGCGATTGACCGAGCAGTGGCTCGACACCGCATGCCCGGCCATCGCCAATGCGCTGACCAATGCGGCCGCCTTGCTCGACCTGGAAGCGGTCGTGATCGACGGCGAACTCGACCGTCAACTGGTCCGCGAAGTCATCCGCCGGACCGAGCGTGTACTCGATCGCTTTGAATGGGAAGGAATGGTGCGTCCGCAACTGCTGGAAGGCACCATCGGCGCCGACGCACGCGCGATGGGCGGCGCGATTCTGCCGCTGTACGCGCATTTCGCCCCCGTTCACGAGCTTTTTCTCAAGCCGGCGACCCAGGCGGGCTACTAGACAGTGCTGCTCATTGCGCTTGCACGGCCACCTTCGTGATCGACGCGGTTCCGGCAGGCGGATTGTCATTGTCGAGCAACGGTTGCAACACCGGCGCAAGCGACTTCAGCAATTGCACCGAGAGCGCACTCGTGAAGTCGTACCGGGCCGCGTACGGTTCGTGCACCCAAGCCGTCAATGTGCCGTAGAAGCGGTCCCCCATCACGAACACGAAGGTTGCGCTGCGGTTCACCTTGCGCGACTCGATCAGGCGCGCGCCTTTGGCCCACACATTGAAGCGCTGATCGCCGGTGCCGGTCTTGCCGTAAATCTCCAGTGTCTGGCCGTCGGGGAACGTCATTCCCTGGGCGAGACGCTTCGCCGTGCCGCCCAATACGACGTCACGCAACAGCCCTCTGACCACCCCGGCAATCTCCGGCGACAACTGCTGCTGCGGCGCTACCGCCGCGCGCTGGAAATGCGTTTCGTATGGCGTGTTTTTCGCGAAATCGAGTTGCGTGAGGGTTTCGGTCGGCACCTTGCTGCCGTCGTTCGCAATCACGCCAATCAGTTGCGCAAGCGCAGCCGGACGGTCGCCGGATGCGCCAATCGCCGCTGCATAGGACGGCGTGAGCGTCGCGAACGGATAGCCGAGCGCCTGCCACGATTTGCCGATTGCATCGTATGCGCGCAGTTCGACCATGCGCTTGATGCGGCGGTCCTGGGTGGCGTGATAGCGGGTCTTGAAGAGCCACGAATAGGTCGACAGGCGCACGTCCCGACTCGCGTTTTCCATCTGATCGAGCGTTGCATCGGGATGGGCGCGCAGATAGTTGAGGGTCCACAATTCCAGCGGATGCACACTCGAAATGTAGCCTCGATCGTTCAGATTGAAGCGGTCGATCGCATACTTTTCGTACAGGTTCCCCACATCCTCATCGTCCAGTATGGAAGCGGCCGGTGTGTTCTTCAACGCGGCCCGCATCTTCGCGTTGAACCACGCGTTAGATTCGTCCGGCGCCACACTGCGCAAGACCGTCGCCACTTTGGGCGGCGATTTGCGCACGCCGAGCAGCAGCAGCGCCAGTTGCTGATCCGGCGTTTTGCCGTGGTACTTGGTGTAGAAACGACTCATGTACACGCGGCTTTCCTGGTCGGCGAAACGCGTGAGATACATCTTGCGGATCGCCGGATCGCCCAGCCATTGCGACGACGGCCCGGTAGTCTGCACCATCTCATAGTGGACGATATCGCGCATCAACCGCACGAACACCAGATTCACCGAATGCTGGAAGGCCCGGTGCACGGTGAGAATGCGGCTGTTGTCGTCGGAGTCGAAGTTGTTGAAGGTCTGCGCCCCGCCACCCGTATAGAACGTTTCGCCCGGACTTGCCGAGTACTTGCGCTCCACGGCCGCATCGAGCATGGCTTGCAGCGAGCGGTCCGGGGTATGCATCAGATAGTCGAGCGCCCAGCGCGTAAGCTGATCGTTCGGATCGGGTTTCACCGCCTTGAGCTCCGCTATGCTTAGCGGGGCATAACGCGCATGCAGGTCGGAGACGATCTGCAAATATGTCACCACGGTGCGCATTTTCGCGGTTGAGCCGAGATTCAGCCGCGCACCCGAGTTGATATCGAATGGCTGGTTGACGCTGTCGGTTTGTACCCGCACGAGGTTCGCACCGCCGCGCCGTTCGAATAGCGTGAAACTGTAGGCGATCTTCGACGGATCGTCGGAGGCGCGCAGCATTTCAAAGCCGACAATCCCGGCGGCTTTCGCACCGTCGCGCGTCGCGGCGGCAGCGAGACGATCACTCACCGCTTGCTGCACGGCGTTGTTGAGCGTACCCGTTGCCTGCAAGTCGAGCCGGTCGAGTTCGTAGAAACTCCGTATGCCGAGCGCCGCCAGCAGATGCGAACGCATCGACGTCACGGCCTTGCGCGATATGAACGAGTCCGCGTTCTGCTGCGTGCCCGGCGCGTGACGCAGCGCGACTTGCGCGGACAGCGCGGCATCACGCAGTGCGGGCGTAATGACACCGCCGTTCGCCAGCAGGCGGATATAACTATCCGTCCGATGTTCGAGGTCGCTATAGCCGTGACGCAGGAAATACGACGGCGCACGCTGCGCGATCATCAGCGACAGTACCTGGCGAAACGCGATGCCCTGCCCGGCCAGGTTGGCCTCGGTCGACGGCGCTTTCAGGATGCGGTTGACCTCGTCGAAGTCGCGGCCGTACCAGGCGGCCAAACCGTCGCCAATGCCGTTGATTTCGCCTATGCCCGGTTGCGCGGCAAGCGGCACCGAGTTGAGATAGTGGACAACGATCTGCTGACGCGCGGGCATGGTCTGCGGGCCGTTCAGGTAGGCACGCACCGAGGCCGACGCGATTTGCCGCAATTTCTCCGGCGGCGTTGCCGTACGGCCGCCCGCCGAGTGACGGAACTTCTCTATCTGCGTGGCCAGCGTGCTGCCGCCCGGCGTCGCCTGATGCCGGTTGAACACCCGTGCGCCCTGATCGACTAGCGCGCGGCTAAAGCGCCCCCAGTCGATCGCCGGATTGCGGTTCGGCTGATCCGGATCGAGCAGGTAGCGGTCTTCGATAAAAAGCAGCGAATTGACGACAAGCGGCGGGATCGAATCGAAGCTGCCATACACGCGGCCCGGAAACTGTGCGCCAAAGAGCGGCGCGCCGGTGCCGTCGAAGAGTTGCAGCCCCGCCTGATCTTTTTCGGCGTAGGGAATAAACAGACCATCATCCGCCAGCGACAGCATCCGTTCGGAATCGCGCGCCTGCGCGCTGATTTCAAACCCGCGTTGCAGCAAGCGCTGCTGGAACGACGGCAGCAGCGCGTAGCCGAGACGCGTGTCGTACGGACCTTTGTCTGCCTGAGGAAAACGGATGGAATGGCTTGGACCGTTGTCGACGGAAAAACCCACGTCGCGCGTGAGTTCGGAGAGATAGCGCGCCTGCAGCCGGGACGTTTCGATCTCGACCTGGATAAAGCGGGCCGCCAAAGCCAGCGCGAGCAAAAACGCCGCCGCCAGCCCCCATTTGAGCCACTTCCGGACAGACGTCGTGCCTGTCGCGCGAAGCGGTAACCGAACCAGTGGCCGATTCATGGCTGCTCTCCCCGAGCGTGCGCCGTGCTGTCGATTCTGGCGCACCTTCGATCAAGTGTAGCTCGGAAAATGAGCGTGCAATCGGTTCGGATTTACCCGACAGTGTCGCCGCCGCAACACCCCACCGCAAGGCATGGCGGAGCGCCGCCGGGCGTGAGATATTGAAAGTCTTTCCCGACTTGAAAAACCGCCGTATCAGGCGGTTTTCTGCTTCTGCACCGGCTGATTCTCAACCTGCGCCACCTGCCCCACCGCCTGTTCACGCAATAATTCGATGAATCGCTCAGCCGGCGGCGACAGCACGCCGCCCTTGCGCGTCACGATCCCGAACGTCTGCGAAGGCGATTTAAGCTTGACCGGCACGAAGCGCAACATTTTCTGCTGCACGAATAACGTCGCGATCGCGGTGGGCAGGAGTGAAACCAGATCGGCACAGCTTTGCAGTAATGCGACTGTCACGAAAGTGGAAGCGGTCGAGATCGGGTTGTCCGGCATATCGAGCCCAGCCAGATCCATCTCCCGTTCGAGCAGAGCGTGCAACGGCATGTGCGACGGATACATGACCCAGCGGTGGCCGGCCAGGTCACGCAGTTTCACTTCCTTCCTGGGCAGCGGCGGGTGGCCGTAACCTACTACGACCGATAAGGGTTCGTCCGCCAGCGGTCGATAGTGATATTTCGACGGATCGGCCGCAACCGCTGCGCGCCCGATCACCAGGTCAAGCCGCCCTTCGTCGAGTTGCAGCAGCATACGCGCGCTCGTGTCTTCCACCACTTCGATCGACAGGCCCGGCTGGCCGGCATGCAGATCGTTTAGCGCTGGCACGACGCACCCGGGAATCGCGCCCATGATCGCGCCGATCGCGAGCCGGCCGCCACGCCCCGACCGGATATCCGCAACGTCCTGGCACAGCGCGCTCAGGTCCGTCGCGAGAAGCCGCGCGTAGCGGATCACGCAGTGGCCGAGCTGATTCGGAATCATGCCGCTCTTCGAGCGCTCGAAGAGCGGCGCCGCCAGCATCGACTCCAGTTCCTGTAATGCCTTGCTGGCGGCCGATTGCGTCATCGACATCGCACTGGCCGCTTTGTGCAGCGACTTGTGATCGTCGAGCGCGATCAGCAATTGCAACTGCTTCATGCGCAGTCTCGACAGAAGAACGTTCAGGGTGTCTTTCATGGCGTGTCTGGATTCTGCCGAGGGTGAGTCGTAAAAGCGATCACAGGATGGAAACTATTCAATATACCCGTCGCGTGCGGCGCCGTATAGTCGGCGCTGGAGACATTCAAACCGCCACGCCTGACTACGTCAGCACCTCGACCCGACCTCTACCGCCATGACCCAGACACTCAACCCAGCTCCTTTGCGCGGTGTGTTCCCCGTCGCGCCGACCATCTTCGACGACGCCGGCCGGCTCGACCTGGAAGGCCAGAAACGCTGCATCGATTTCATGATCGACGCGGGTTCCAACGGCCTGTGCATTCTGGCGAACTTCTCCGAGCAGTTCGCACTCTCCGACGACGAGCGCAACACGCTGATGCACGCGGTGCTCGAGCACGTCGCCGGCCGCGTGCCGGTAATCGTCACGACCACGCATTTCAGCTCCCATCTATGCGCCGAACGCAGCCGCAGCGCGCAGGCCGCGGGCGCCGCGATGGTGATGATCATGCCGCCGTATCACGGTGCAACGATCCGCATTGGCGAGCGCGGTATCTATGAGTTCTATCGCACGGTGTCCGATGCAATCGGGATTCCGATCATGATCCAGGACGCGCCGGTCAGCGGCACGCCGTTGTCCGCGCCGTTCCTCGCGCGCATGGCGCGTGAGATTCAGAACGTGTCGTACTTCAAGATCGAAGTGCCGCAGGCAGCGAACAAACTGCGCGAGCTGATCGAATTGGGCGGCGACGCCGTAGTGGGCCCATGGGATGGCGAAGAAGCGATCACGCTGATGGCCGATCTCGATGCGGGCGCAACCGGTTCGATGACCGGCGGCGGCTATCCGGACGGCATCCGCTTGATTATCGACGCCTATGCGGCCGGCGACACCGAAGCCGCAGCCGCGCACTACCAGCAGTGGCTGCCGCTCATCAACTACGAAAACCGCCAGGGCGGCCTCGCGTCGTGCAAGGCGCTGATGAAGGAAGGCGGCGTGATCCGCTCGGACGCGGTGCGCCATCCTTTGCCGCCGATGCATCCCGCCACGCGGGCAGGCTTGCTGAAGGTCGCCCGGCGGCTCGATCCGCTGGTGTTGCGCTGGGGCGCATAAGCTCGGCCGGTCCCCGGGACGCCCATATACGCTGCCGCCGGCCTGGCGGATGCAGCCCGTCGAGAAAAAACCGCCTATAAGATCGGCTGGAAATTGAGTAACATAGGCCCGCAAGCCCACCACTCCACTTTCCATGACCGCCGATCCTCGAGAACTGACGCCGGAAACCCTCGCCGAGTTGCTCGAACGCGTGGCTAAACAGGACGCCGTGGCACTGCGCGAGCTATATGATCTCGCCGCCCCGAAACTGTTTGGCCTCGCGCTCCGTATATTGAGCAGACACGAGTGGGCCGAAGAAGTCTTGCAGGACAGCTTCGTCAATATCTGGCGCTTTGCCGGCGACTACCGCCGGGCACTGTCCGCGCCAATGACGTGGATGTCGGCGATCGTCCGGAACCGTGCTCTCGATCACCTGCGGCGAGTCAATACGCAGGAAACGGAATGGAGCGATGCGTTGGACGACCTGGTGGCGAGTGGTGATCCGGATCCCGAAGCGCTGAGTGCGGTCAGCCTGCAGGCACGCCTGCTGGCCGGCTGCATGCAGCAATTGGAGCCGGCGCAGCGTCAGGCGGTCGCCCTCGCCTACCTGCGCGACCAGAGCCATAGCGAGATCGCCGACGTGCTGACGGTGCCGCTCGGCACGGTCAAATCCTGGATCCGGCGTGGCCTTGCCAAGCTGAAAACGTGTCTGGGAGGTCAGTGATGAATCTGCATCGCTACCCCCAACTGGTCGATCTGCTGGCCGCCGAGTATGTGCTCGGCACGCTGCGCGGCGGCGCCCGGCGCCGCTTCCAGTACTACGCGGACCACGACGCGGTGATTCGTAAGGTCATCGACGAATGGCTGCGCCGCATCTCGCCGCTGGCCGAACTCGCCGCGCCGCGCATGCCGCCGGCCACCGTGTGGCAAGCCATTGAACGGCGTCTCGACCTGAACCTGGCACGCGAAGCGGCACGCCCGCGCACCGTGGCCGAGAAGCCCGCGCGTCCGTCCCGCAGCATCTTCGAAAACCTCGCGTTCTGGCGTGGCTGGGCAATCGGCGTGACAGGCTTCGCCGTGATCGCCGCCGTGGTCGCCGTGCGCTCGCTGCTGCCGGGCGCCGCACCCACCCCCACGACGCCAACCGTCGCGCAACAACCGGAGGCCGCCGTTTCGCATGTCGCGGTGCTCAACGACAAGAACACGCATCCGGTCATGCTGGTGGCGTGGGACGAAACCCATGACACCATGACGCTGCATCCGCTCGGCAAGGTCGACTTGCCGGCCGGCCGGGTGATGGAGCTGTGGGGTATTCCGGCCAGCGGCCATGCGGTGTCGCTCGGCGTGCTGCCGGATAGCGCCAACGGCAAGGTCACGGCCGGCCGGCAGAAACCCGAAAGCTACGCGGCGCTGGCGGTCTCGATCGAAGCGCCGGGCGGCTCGCCGGATCACAATGCGCCGAGCGGTCCGGTGGTGTTCAGCGGCAAGCTGCTGCCGGTGTCCTGAGCCGTCTGTCGACTCCATGCAAAGCTTTTATGAAGCCAGTGTCGCCGGCCCTGCGGGGCGCACGACAGCTTACGCGCCGCTCGCCGGCCGGCGCAGCGTCGACGTCTGCATCATGGGCGGCGGCCTCGCGGGTTTGTCCACCGCGCTGGGGCTCGCCGAGCGGGGCATCACCGACGTCGCCGTACTCGAAGCCGAGCAGGTGGGTTTCGGCGCCTCCGGCCGCAATGGCGGCTTCGTATTCGGCGGCTACAGTCTCGATTGCGCGGATCTGCTGAAAACCCTCGGGCCGGCCCGCGCGCGCGAACTCTATGCGCTGACCACCGACGCCGTCGATCTGATGAGAAGCCGTATCCAGCGCTACCGCATCGATTGCGACGTGACCGATGCCGGCGTGATCCTCGCCAACTGGTTCGACGAACCGGCAAGACTCGATGCGCAGCGGCGCCTGATGCGGGATTCATTCGGCGTCGAATGGGAACCCGTGACAGCCGCGACGCTCGCTTCGCAACTGAAGACGAGCCGTTATCACGGTGGCCTGTTCGAGCGCAACGCGTTCCACTTTCATCCGCTTAAGTATGTGCTTGGCGTCGCTGACGCCGCAGCCCAGGCGGGCGTGCAGATTCACGAGAAGTCGCCGGTGGTGCGCCTCGCACGCAGCGGCGCCCAAGGTGACGGCGCCGGCTTCGTCGTGCATACGCCGCACGGCGTGCTCGAAGCGCGTCACGTGGTGATGGCCGGCGGCGGCTATGCGCGCAACGTCTATGCACGGGTCGAGCGTGCCGTGCTGCCGATCGCCACCTACGTGATGGCGACCGAACCACTCGGCGCGCGCCTGAAAGAGGCGATGGACACGCGCGCCGCCGTCTACGACACCCGCTTCGCCTTCGACTATTACCGCCCGCTGCCCGACACCCGCATCCTGTGGGGTGGCCGCATCTCGGTGCGCGAGCGCGACCCCGACAGCATCGCGCGCCTGCTGCGGGGCGATCTGCTGAAGGTCTATCCGCAGTTGCACGACGTGCGTATCGAGTACGCCTGGGGCGGCCTGATGAGCTACGCGCGGCACAAGATGCCGCAAATCGGCCGCAGCGCGGACGGCGTCTGGCACGCGGTCGGCTTCGGCGGCCACGGCATGGCGCCGACCACCGTGTCCGGCGAATTGCTGGCGGCGGCCATTTCCGGCGAACGGCCGGTGCCCGATGCGTTCGCCGCGTTCGGCCTGACGCCCGCCTACGGCGCGCTCGGTCTCGCGGCGGCCCAACTCACCTATACCGCCATGCAGACACGCGACGCGCTCGCGGCCCGGCGAGCCTCGACACGTTCGACCCGTTCGCCCCGTTCGACACCGTAATGCCGCGATACTGTCATGCCACGGCGCGACGCCGGCGGCAACTCAATACGCCGCCGCTTATGCCCGGGACCCGCTCCGGGGGCGGATTTCGCCATGCTAGAATGCGCCGTCACTGCCGCTCGAATACACAATGAAAAAGGGAAGCAAGGCCGCCGAGCCTGATACCAACGGCATTGCGCCCGGCGCTGCGCGCGCCGACGCCAGGCGCAAGTACGATCCCGAACAGACGAAGCGCAACATTCTCGACGTCGCGACCCAGGAGTTCTCCGCGATGGGATTGACCGGCGCGCGCGTCGACGCGATCGCGGAGCGCACGAACACCACCAAGCGCATGCTGTACTACTACTTCGGCAGCAAGGAAGGGTTGTACCAGGCGGTGCTGGAAAAAGTGTACGGCGACATTCGCGCGCTCGAACAGGATCTGCACGTCAGCGAACTCGATCCGATCGAGGGTATGCGTGCGCTGGTCGAGTTTACGTTCGACTATCACGACCGCCAGCGCGACTTCGTACGCCTCGTGACGATCGAAAACATTCACGGCGCGAAGTACGTCGAGCAGGTGAAAAGCTTCAAAGGCCGCAACGTCACCGTCATCCATACGATCGAAGATCTGCTCTCGCGCGGTATCGCGGCGGGACTGTTCCGCAGCGACGTCGACGCCATCGACCTGCATCTGATGATCAGCTCGCTGTGTTTTCACCGCGTCGGCAATCGCCATACCTTCGGTACGGCGTTCGGCCGCGATCCATCGCACCCGCGCCTGCGCGCGCGTCATCGCGCAATGATCGTCGACGCCGTGCTGCGTTTCGTACGCAAGGAAGACTGAAGCACAACTGAAACGAAACAAGGGGGACGCGGCCTCGCCGCGTCCCCCTTGTCTACTCCATCAGCCGATTCGATCGAGCCTGAGGCTCAATCCACTAGCACGATCCGCTTGATATCGCCGACGATAAAGATGTACGACAGCGCGCCGATCAACGCGACCGCGCCGATGAACACCAGCGCGCCGACAAACGAGCCGGTTGCCGCGACGATGAAACCCACCACCAGCGGCGTGATGATCCCCGCCAGGTTGGCGGCAAAGTTAAAGATGCCGCCCGTCACGCCGAGCAAGCCTTCGGGCGCGATATCCGACACCAGCGTCCAGCCGAGCGCCGCCATCCCCTGCGCGAAAAACGCCACCGATAGAATCGCGATCACCGCCACGTTGCTCTCGACATAGTTGGCGAGAATGATCGTCGATGCGAGCAGCAGGCCGGCAATGATCGGCAGCTTGCGCGCCACGTTCGCCGACGTGCCGCGCCGCAGCAGCCAGTCGGAGAAAATACCGCCGAACATCACGCCGATCGATGCGGCAATGAACGGCATGATCGCGAAGAAGCCGATCTTCAGCCATCCCATATGACGTTCGGTGGCGAGATATGTCGGGAACCAGGTGAGGAAGAACACCAGCGTCGAGTTGCCGGCGAACTGGCCGAGGCAGATGCCGGCCAACTGCCGATGCTTGAGCAGGCGGCCGATGGTGCGCCATTCGAAGCCGCTCTTTCCTGCCGCCGCAGCGGGTGCGCCGGAAGGAGCGGTGTCCTTCTTTGCGTGGGTCAGACCGCCGCCTGCTTCGATATAGTCGAGCTCCGCCTGATTGATCCACGGATGCTCATGCGGCTCGCGATAGAACTTCCACCAGACGAGGCCGAACACAATGCCGACAACGCCGACCACGTAGAACAGCGAGCGCCAGCCGAACGCCCCCATCAGCATGAACAGGAACGGACTGAAAAACGCCAGGCCGATATATTCGCCGACGGTGTAGGTGCCGGTCGCCATCGCCCGTTCGCTTTGCGGAAACCAGGTGGCCACCACCCGGCTATTGGTCGGAAAGCATGGCGCTTCCGACACGCCGAGGCCGAGCCGGAGCGCAAACAACGCGCCGATGCCGTGCACGAGCCCCTGCGCCAGCGTGCACAGCGACCAGAACGTCATCGAGAGGAAATACGTGAGCTTGCTGCCGAAGCGGTCGAGAAAGAGGCCGCCCGGAATCTGCGAAGCCACATAGCTCCACGAGAACACGGAGAACAGCACCCCCATGACCGCGGCATTGATGCCGAGCTCCTTCGTCAATTGCGGCGCCGCGATGCCGAGCACCGTGCGGTCCAGATAGTTGATCATCGTGCCGATCGCCAGCAACGAGAGAATCTGGTAGCGCGCTTTCGAGCGGCGCACGGTGCCAGTTGCGGCATTCGTCTGGTGTGCCGCGTCGGCGGGCGTGGATGGAAGCGGTTGTGGCATGGTGTGTCTGTCTCCTCGGTGTGATTACGTACCGGACATATATGGTTTGTTTATGTGCTGCTTCTGCTGGCCTGGCGTTGCAACAAGGACTGGAAGTGGGTGTACACGCGCTCGGCATCGGGCTCCAGACCCGTAAAGATGCGCATCGCGTCGACCGCCTGATACACCGCCATGCCGCCGCCGCTGAGCGTGCGGCAGCCAAGCGCTTCCGCCGCCTGTAACAACGCAGTGCGGATCGGGAAATAGACGATGTCCGCGACCCACAAATCGCGATGCAGCAATTCGACCGGCAAAGGCAGGCCCGGCAATTTCGCCATGCCGGTGGGCGTGGCGTGAATCAGACCGTTGGCGGCCGCGAGTGACTCTTGCAGCGACTCATGCGGCGACTCTGTGCGCGAATTGCCGGCTCTGACGGTGGCCGTTGGGAAGCGCTTCTGCAAGTCCTCGGCGAGCGACGCGGCGCGCGCGGCGTCCACATCGAATAACGTGAGCGTTTGCGCGCCCATCGTCAACGCGGCGTGCGCGACTGCCGCGCCCGCGCCGCCCGCGCCGAGTTGCACGACGCGGGCAAGCGACACGTCCGGCAAACCACGCTGAAACGCACGGGCGAAACCGGACCAATCGGTGTTATGCCCGATCCGTTTGCCGTCCTTGAACAGAACCGTGTTGACCGCGCCGAGCGCGCGCGCGTCGTCGGACAGTTCGTCGAGCAGAGGGATAACCGCCTGCTTGCACGGGTAGGTAATGTTCAGGCCGTTGTAGCCCATGCGTTGCGCCGCGGTGAGCAGATCGGGAAGCGCCGCGATGTCCAACTGCAAGGCTTCCAGATCGATGCGGCGGTACACATAGTGCAGGCCGAGCTTGCTGCCCTCTTCTTCATGCATCGCGGGACTGAGCGAGCCACCAATACCCGATCCGATCAGACCGACGAGAAACGATTTGTCGCTTGCCTGAGCATTCGCTTGTGCGCTCGCTTGTGGGTTCACCTGAGTGCTCATTTGGCCGCCCGATTCTTCAGGATAACTGCCATCCGCTCCAGTGCGAGCACGTACCCCTGCGTACCGCAGCCGACGATGATCGCCTCGGCCAGCGCCGACACATACGAGTGATGCCGGAATGCTTCGCGGCGATGCACGTTTGAAATATGCACTTCGATGACGGGTTTTTCGATCGCGCTGAGTGCATCGGCAATCGCCACCGAGGTATGCGTATAAGCGGCAGGATTGATGACGATGCCGTCGACCTTGGTACGTGCCGCATGCAGCCAGTCAATGAGTTGGTGTTCCGCATTCGATTGGCAGAAGTCGATCGACAGATCCAGCCGTTCGCCGGCGTCTCGGCAAAGTCTGGCTACGTCGTCGAGCGTTTCCGAGCCGTAGATGGCCGGCTCACGCGTGCCGAGCAGGTTGAGATTCGGTCCGTTGAGGACCAGCACTGATGCAAAACTCATGACGGGTACTCCTGCGAAGTAAGGCATAAAGCGGGCCACGGCACACGCCGCAGCTGTACAACGTGAGCGCAGTGTGCGCGCATTGGCCGCCGCCGTCATTCGGGGTTTATACGAATTTGTACCATCTAGTTAGTTTGTATAAACTGTCGGAAAATTGCAGTATCGTGGGTGCTTGCGACCTGAGAGAACCGGCTTTCCGGTAACTGGCTAGACCATTTTTCGCATTGCAACATGACGGCCCGCAGGACATGAGGGCGCGGCACAGCGGCCGTCCGGCACCGTCCCAACCGTTGTTTTATTGTTTTTGCAGGAGCCGTTCATGCAACGTTCGATTGCCACCGTGTCGATCAGCGGGACTCTCGTCGAAAAGCTGACCGCCATTCAGGCGGCGGGCTTCGAAGGCGTCGAAATCTTCGAGAACGACCTGCTGTATTTCGACGGCTCACCTGCCGACGTGCGGCGCATCGCCGAGGACCTTGGGCTGAAAATCATGCTGTTTCAGCCGTTCCGCGATTTCGACGGGGTCAGCCCGGAACGGCTCGCGCGCAATCTGGATCGGGCGAAGCGCAAGTTCGACGTGATGCATGAACTGGGTACGGATCGGATCCTGGTGTGCAGCAACGTCTCGCCCGACACCATCGGCGACGATTCGCTGATGACCGACCAGCTCGGCGCGCTGGCTCGTGCGGCCGAAGCGGCCGGCGTAATCGCCGGTTATGAAGCGCTTGCATGGGGCAAACATGTGAAGACGTACCGTCACGCATGGAAGCTCGTCAATGCGGTGAATCATCCGAATCTCGGGCTGGTGCTCGACAGCTTTCACACGCTGTCGCTCAACGATGCGGTGGACGCGATCGCCGATATTCCTGGCGATCGCATCGCCTTCGTACAAATCGCGGACGCGCCGAAGCTCGCTATGGACGTGCTCGAATGGAGCCGCCATTACCGCTGCTTTCCGGGTCAGGGCGACTTCGATCTGGCGGGGTTCACCGCGCAGGTCGTGAAAACCGGCTACAGCGGGCCGCTTTCGCTCGAAATCTTCAACGACGGTTTTCGCGCCGCGCCAACCGCTATTACCGCGGCGGACGGCCACCGCTCGCTGTTATTCCTCGAGGAACAGACTCGCGCGCTGCTTGAGGCCGCCCGGCAGCCGCCCGGCGACCTCTATCGATCGCCCGCCGCGCCTGCTCACGTTGGCTATCAATTTCTCGAATTCGCGGTCGACCACACCACCCGCGCTCATCTCGTCGACTGGCTCGGCAAGCTGCGCTTTCGCCAGGCCGGCCAGCATCGTTCGAAAGATGTGAGCCTGTTTCAGCATGGCGCGGCGTCGATCGTGCTGAACGCCGAACCGGATTCATTCGCCAACGCCTTCTTCCAGCGGCACGGCCTGTCGCTGTGCGCGTCGGCCTTTCGGGTAGACGACGCCAATCAGGCATTCGAGCGCGCCGCCGGGTTCGGCTACGCGCCGTTCTCGGGTCAGATCGGTCCGAACGAACGCGTGCTGCCCGCCGTGCAGGGGCCCGACGGCAGCCTGAACTATTTCGTCGACGAAACGCCGGATCAGCCCACCCTGTTCGAAGCCGATTTCGTCCTCACCGACATCAACGGTCCGGCCGAAGTGGGACCGCTCACGCGCATCGACCATGTGTGCCTGTCCGTGCCGGCTCCCGCGCTGGATACATGGGTTCTGTTTCTGCGGACCGCATTCGGCTTCCAGGCCGAGCCGGGCGTGCTGGTGCCCGATCCATATGGCCTCGTGCGCAGCCGCGCGCTGCGCAGTCGTGACGGTTCGGTGCGCATCATCCTGAACGCGTCGGTGGACCACCACACGGCGGTGGCCGAAGCCGTCCACACTTACCACGGCTCGGGGCTGAACCATGTGGCGTTCGGCACCAGCGACATTTTCAGCGCGATTCCCGAGTTCATCGCCGACGGTCTGCCGGTGCTGCGCATCCCGCGCAATTACTACGACGACCTCGCCGCCCGCTATGCGCTGCCGGACGAGACGCTCGAAGCGCTGCGCGCACACAACATCCTGTATGACCGGGACGAGCGCGGGGGCGAGTTTTTCCACGCTTACACCGAACAGCTCGATCAGCGCTTTTTCCTGGAAGTGGTCGAACGGCGCGGCGGCTACGACGGCTACGGCGCGGTCAACGCGGCCGTGCGGCTTGCGGCGCAAGCTCAGCGCCGCAAATAGGCGTTCGCGCACGACGACGCCTGTGGCTGTGGCTGTGGCTGTGGCTGTGGCTGTGGCTGTGGCTGTGGCTGTGGCTGTGGCTGTGGCTGTGGCTGTGGCTGTGGCTGTGGCTGTGGCTGTGGCTGTGTGTGTGGCTGCAGCGTAGGCTCGGGGCGACGTTCTGCCTCCGACCTTTCGTCCTCTCCCGTGAATCCACGCGGATCCACGGGAATTCGCGCGAACCCACGCGCGCGCAGGGAAATCGGGCACGCCTCCTGCTCATTCGGCTCAAGCGAACCAGCCGCGCCGATATAATGCCGTCTGATCCGCCGCCCGGCGCCATGCCCTCAGCCCATCCGGGCGTCGCGCGCGCCGTAGGCCGAATGAAACGCCAGGAGAGATATGAAGAAGTTCGCCGTAGTCCTTTCAGTTCCCCTGCTTCTCAGCGCTTGCGCTTACTTCCAGAAGAATCCGGATGCCGGCGAACCCGTCATCGACACCGTCACGCAGCGCTCAGTCAACGATGTGGTCGCCTGCCTCACGCAAGTGGCGACCAGCCACAATGCCGCGTTCAAGTCGACGGGTATCCCGCAAGGCCAGATGCTCGACTTCGGCGATTCGAATATCGTCAAGGTACGCAGCGACAACGGGGCGACCACTTATCGCTTCTACCCGGGCAAGCGCCATGTGAACAACATGTGGATCGAATCGGCGAGTAAAACCTGCGCGCCGTGAGGAAAGTCCGGGTAATAATCCACCCATGTGTAACCATCGGTAACTTGTGCCGACGCAATGATAGTGTCACGGTGTTACATCACAATGGTGTCTTAAGAATCGTTTAAGACTTCATCCGCATGATCCACCCGACACTATCCCGCACAAGGTGCGCTCCATGAACCAGCCCGATCACAACACGAACGAAACGACGGCGCCAGCGAAGCGGCCCACGATTTTGCGCCGCCTGCTGAGCCATCACGAACTGGCGACGCTTCTGCTGTTGCTGCACGCGCCGATCGACGCATCCGCGAAACCCGAGATTCCGCAGCTCCACGAAGCCGGCCTGATCGAAACGGTCTCCAGCGACGCTGGTGCTTCGCAAATCCGTCTGACGTCTGAAGGCAATGCAGTGCTGCGCGGGCTGGGTGTGAAGTAAGACAGTAGCAAGCGTGGTTTATGCCTGCCACACGCCGTACCCCGCCTCGCGTAGTCCAATCGCCAACTCCACTTCCATATCCTGTGCGCCGCGGTAAGGCATAGGGTTGAACACTTCATACAACTCGGGCAAGAGGCGCAGGCCGTAATCGCGCACATAGCGATTTGCCTGAATGCCGGCTTTGTGCCGGTCGAATCGCAGATCCGGGTCCAGTCCCGTCATTCCCACATACACGCAAGGCTTGTCGAACCGGTAATCCGGATTCGCGCGGCGAAAGCGCGCCTCGTTCCAGACGGTATCGTCCAGCGCGACGACGTAGACATAGTAATGATGCTTGCGACGAACCATAGGTGCCGGAGTTCAGCTTCGCGAGGTTCCGTGCAGCAGCATCCGGTACTCGGTCGGCGTAATGCCGACGGTCGCCTTGAATTGCCGCGTAAAGGCGCTGTGGTCGGTGTAGCCGCAGAGCGCGGCGACGTCGGTGACCTTGTCGTGCGAGACCAGCAGCGCGGTGGCGGCGTCCAGCCGCGTTTTCAGCAACACCTGACGCGGCGTCAGATGAAACACTTTGTGAAAGTAGCGCTCCAGTTGCGCCACCGACATATCCGCCATCGCAGCAAGCTGTTTCAGATTCAACGGCTGCACGTAGTTTTCCTGGATGGATTGCACCACCGCGGCCAGCCGGCTGTAAGCGGGATGACTGCTTTCGTCGGCTTTCAGATCGCGGGAAATGCCGGCGAGGCCGACCACCTTGCCCGCGGGATCGCGCAACGGCTGCTTGCAGGTCAGGCACCAACCGGGCTGGCGGCCCGGGTACAGGTGCAGCTCCAGTTGATCGATCATCTGGTTGCCGACGTTGATGATCGCTTTGTCCTGGGCCGTGTAGATGCGGCCAAAGCGGCGCGGGAACACGTCCTCGGCGGTCTTGCCGAGCAGCGCGGCCTTTTCCTTGAAGCCGCAGCGCGAAGCCAGCGTACGGTTGACGAGCGCATAGCGCGCGTGCGCGTCCTTGACGAAGAACACGACGTCCGGCATCGCGTCGAATACCGGTTCGAGCAAAGTGAAATGCGACAGCATGCCGGACAGCGTTGCGTCGTCCGGTTCGAGCGGATGAGCCAGCGTGTTCATCAGGCGGATTCCGTGGTCGGTGCGGTTTGGTGTCGGTCGTGCGTTGCCGGCGCGCGCTTGCGCTCGATTATAGGACCACGCGGCTGCCGACAATATGCGGCAGCCGCGTGGATGCCGGGGTCATTCGGTCGGCGGCGCCTCCGCGCCCGCTCCCATCAAGGTGCCGATTTGCGCCGGACTGAATGGCGGGCGCGGCGCGGCGGCTTGCCAGCCGAAGTACAGTCCAGCGGCGGCGCCGCAGATTCGCCCCTGGCATGCACCCATTCCGCAGCGGGTATGCAGCTTGGCTTCGCGCCAATCCGGCCAGGCGCGCACTTCGCCAACGCTGACGTCTTCGCAACGGCAGAGCAGCGTCGCATCGTCGGGTGGCGTGCGCGCGGCGGCCTGTAACGCGAAGGCTGTTTCGACGCGCGTTGCGAAACGCTGCCATCGCGCGCGTTGGGTATGTAGCGCGACGGGGTTTGCCGAGCTGCGATTTGTGGCGACTTCGCTTACCAAGGTGCCCAAGGTGCCGCTCGCGCAGAGTCCGGCGATCTCACCTTCCACACCCGCCAGTTCCGCACCGCCAATGCCCGTGCATTCACCTGCCGCCAGCACGCCGTCGACTGAAGTCCGCTGCTCGCTGTCGACCACGATCTGCCCTGCTTCGTTGATCGCACAGCCGAGTGCTTGCGCAAGCGTGGTATTCGGCACCAGGCCATAGCCGCATGCGATACGGTCGCAAGCGAGTGTCAGTTGCCGGCGTCCGCGCTGGATGGTCACGCGCTCGACGCGACCATCGCCAAGCGCTTGCCGGACGATGCTGCCGGTCCAGTAACGCACCCCCGCGAAACCGCGCGTCATGGTCACGGCTTGCCGCAACTTCGCCGGCTCGGCCAATAAAGAAATTCCAAAGCGGGCAACCTCGAAAGCTGGTGCCTGCTCCACGACCGCCACGACTTGCGCACCGGCGGCACGCGCGGTGGCGAGCGCGGCAATCAGCAGCGGACCGCTGCCGGCAATCACGATCCGCTCGCCGCGCACCGGCATGCCGCCTTTAATGAGCGCCTGTAGCGCGCCCGCACCGGTCACGCCAGGTAGCGTCCAGCCGGCGAAGGGCAAGAGCCGCTCACGCGCACCGGTTGCGAGAATCAACTGCCCGTAGCTGATAGATACACCGCCGGGTTCCGCCGATTCGAGCAGCAGACCGCGCCGGGGCAAAGGCGCGATCACGCGAGTCGACGGCATAAGGGTGACGTTGGTTTGCATCTTCAAGGTGGCCAGGAGACCTTGCAGCGGCACTTGCGGCGGATGGCCGGGACCTTGCCGCCAGATTTGACCACCGGCGCGCGGATTGTCGTCGAGGACTGCCACCGTGGCGCCCGCGCGCCCCGCGGCTTGCGCGGCGTTCAGCCCGGCCGGACCGGCGCCTACCACGACGATATCGAAGTGTTGGTTCATCGTTTGCCTGTGGTGATGCCCGTGCCCTTGATGGCGGCAGTGGCTGTGGCGATGACCGTGCTCGCATTGGCATTGGCATTGGCATTGGCATTGGCATTGGCATTGGCATTGGCATTGGCGTTGGCGTTGGCGCTCGCGTTGGCATTCATCGCGCCCGCCGCGACGGTCGTGCGAACCACTTGCCCCTCTCGGCAAAGCGTCTGACACGCCAGCACATGCGCACGCCCATCGATCGTGACGCGGCACTCCTGGCACACACCCATACCGCACAGCGCCGCGCGCGCCTCACCGCGAACCGACGTCCGCGTACCCCCTCCCACGCCCGCGATCGCAAGCGCCGCGGCCACGGTCGTACCCGCTTCGACCGCGACGTGACGGCCGTCGATCGTCAAGTGGAGGCGCGCTGCATGGGCATTAGTCATGAGTCACCATCTGTTGTGCAAAACGGCGCGGCAAGTAAGGCTCGACAGGAATCGGTGCGACGTCCCCCGTGATTTGCGCAGCCAGTAACTTTGCGCTCGCGAGCGAGGTCGTCACGCCAAGACCCTCGTGTCCGATCGCCAGCCACACGCCGGGTGAAAAATCCCCGGCGGGGCCGATCAACGGCAAACCGTCGGGCGCCGCCGCGCGAAAGCCGGTCCACGCGCGAATGCCGTGGAGTGTCGGCAGAACCGGCAGATAACGCGCGGCACGCTGCAACATCTGGGCGAGCACCGGCATATCGACCGCAGAATCGGTCGTATCGAACTGGCGCGACGATCCGATCAATAACTGGCCCGTGGGCCGCGGCTGCGCATTGAATGCCACCGAGGTGCCGGCCGCATGATGCGCGCTCTTGATGTAGCCGAGTTCGAGCAATTGATGACGAATGAGCTCGGGGTAACGGTCCGTGATCAGCAGATGACCTTTCTTCGGCTGCAACGGCAGCGATCGCAGCAGTTGCTGAGCGCCCAGGCCATTGGCCACGATCACATGCGCGGCGCCAATGCGCTCGCCATCGGCCAGCGTCACGCCGTCGGCACTGACGGCGATGATCCGCGCGCCGAGCCGCACGCGAATATTCTCCACTCCTGAGGATTGTGTCAGCAGCCACTCGGCAACCGTGGGCGCATAGACGATACTGTCGTGCTCGATCCGCAAGCCGCCCGCCATCGACTGCGCGAGCGCCGGTTCGCACGCCCGCAACTCGACAGTGTCGAGCATCTGCGCCGAAACACCCTGCGCGACGAACGCGGCATGCATGGTGCGGGCGGCCTGCCATTCCTCGTCATCGGCTGCGACCCACAATGTGCCGCAGCGCGCGAACGCATCGCGCTTGCGCAGTTGCGGTGCAAGCGCCAGCCACAAATCGCGCGAGTAGCGGCTCAACGCGAATTCCGCGGGCGAGTCGTTCATCACGACAATATGGCCCATGCCCGCTGCCGTCGCGCCGCCGCCGATGCCCTCTGCGTCGAGTACCTCGACTCGCATGCCGAGCGCGGCCAGCTCCGCGGCACAAGCCGCACCGACAATGCCGGCCCCGACGATCAACGCGTCCGCCATCATGCGGTGCGAATGCCCCACGCGAACGGGTCGCGTTCGTCGAAACACAAGCGCCCTTCGGCCATGATGTGAGCGTGGCCGGTGATCGTCGGGGTCACCGAGACGCCATCGCCGGTATGGCGATAGCTCGCTTCGAATACGCTGCCGATAATGCTCTCCTGACGCCACACCGCGCCTTCGGCAAGCTTGCCGTCGGCGGCGAGGCAAGCGATTTTCGCGCTCGTGCCGGTACCGCATGGCGAGCGATCGTATGCGTTGCCGGGACAGAGGACGAAGCTGCGGCTGTCGATGCCGTCGCGCGAGCCGGCTCCAAAAAGTTCGACGTGATCGATCAACGCGCCTTCTGCGCCGGTGATGCGCTGCGCGATCAGCGCGTCGCGGATTGCCGCGCTGAACACGGTCAATTCGCCGATGTGCGTCGCCTCCAGCGCGTGCCCGTGGTCGGCAACCAGAAAGAACCAGTTGCCGCCCCAGCCGATGTCGCCAGTCAATTTGCCGTAGCCCGGCACGTCCACCTGCACGCCTTGCCGGTAACGATACGCCGGCACATTGCGCACGGCCACGCTGCCGTCCTCGTTGAGCGTCGCCTCGACAACGCCGACCGGCGTCTCGATCCGATGACGCCCCGGACCGATGCGGCCCATATGCGCGAGCGAGACGATAAGGCCGATGGTGCCGTGTCCGCACATGCCGAGATAGCCGACGTTGTTGAAGAAGATCACGCCGGCCGCGCAGCCCGGGTCGTCCGGCTCGCACAGCAGCGCGCCGACCACCACGTCCGAGCCGCGCGGTTCGGTGACGACGCCGGCGCGCCAGTCGTCGAAATGCGTGCGAAACACGTCCAGACGCTGCGCCAGCGTGCCGCCGCGAAGCGCCGGGCCACCCGACACCACCAGGCGGGTCGGTTCACCGCCGGTGTGCGAGTCGATGATATCGAGGGTTTTCATGATGCACATGGTAGGAATACCGGCCGCCGGAGTCTTGGTGTGCTTAAGCGCGGATTATGACGATTTCAGCATAGTCATTGCGCTCGCTGCCGCATGCCCCGATCTTTGATCACTGACTGAGTCCACGGCTGGCAGCGCCCCTCAAGAGGAATGGGAAACGCATGCAAGCCCTTGCCGGCGCGACCCAGACGCATCCCGCGCGTCGTCCTGAAATAGCGGGCTTAGCCGATCTTGCTGGGCCTCCAGGCATGACAACTATGCCGAAATCGTCATCAGCCACGCATGAATCACGCAAGACGGCGGCATTTTCCCTGCTTACACTGCGCTTCAATTCAACTCACTCGGGAGAGCAGTCGTGGCGCATATCTGGGAAGGCGTATGGCCGGCGGTAACCACCAAATTCAACGCGGATTTCAGCATAGACCGCAAATGGACCGGCAAGAATATCGAGGCGCAGATCGACGCTGGCGTGGACGGCATCATCGTGTGCGGATCGCTCGGTGAAGCATCGACCCTTTCGCTGGACGAGAAACTGGAGGTGCTAGATATTGCCGTCGAGGCCTCACGCGGCCGGGTGCCGGTGCTGCTGACGATCGCCGAGAACAGCACGCTCGACGCCTGCCGCCAGGCCGAAGCCGGCAGCGGTCATGGCGCCGCGGGTTTCATGGTGCTGCCTGGGCTGCGCTATCTGTCGGACCGGCGCGAAACCCTGCATCACTTTCGCAGCGTCGCCGATGCGAGCGCGCTACCCCTGATGATCTATAACAATCCGCTAGCCTACGGCGTCGACATGACGCCCGAGATGTTCGCGGAAATCGCCGACGAAAAGAAGATCGTCGCGATCAAGGAATCGTGCGGCGACGTGCGACGCGTGACCGATCTGATCAACGTGGTCGGTGACCGCTTCGCGATTCTGTGCGGGGTCGACAATCTCGCCATGGAAGCGATCCTGATGGGCGCGCATGGCTGGGTGGCCGGTCTCGTGTGCGCGTTTCCGCGCGAGACGGTTGTGATCTACAAGTTGCTGAAGGCGGGCCGGCTCGAAGAGGCGCGCGCGATCTACCGTTGGTTCGCGCCCCTGCTTGCACTCGACGTCTCGGCGAAACTGGTGCAAAACATCAAGCTGGCCGAGACGATTGTCGGGCTGGGCACGGAGCCGGTCCGCCCGCCGCGCCTGCCGTTGGCCGGCGACGAACGCAAGGCCGTCGATGCGTTGATCCGCCGGGCGATCGAAACCCGGCCGGTGCTGCCGCAAGTTTGAGTTGCAGCAGGCTCAAGCCGCCTGCTTCTCCGCACCCGCTTCACCCTGCCGCAGATGCAGCAGCCGATAGCCGCTCTTGTAAACGGGTTGCAGCCGGAAGTCGTTCTGCGGCTCGATCTCGAGCAGCAGGCGAAGGCGCGACACGTGGCTGTCGATGGTGCGGGTGAACTCGCGGAACTCACGGCCCCATACCATCGCGAAAATATGGTCGCGCGACAGCACGCGGCCGATATTGGAAAAGAACAGCGAGGCCAGCCGGTATTGCGTGCCGGATAGCGCGACCGGCTGGCCGCGCAGCATGACGAGCTGGCGATGCGTGTCGAAGTGGTAAGGCCCAACGTCGAAGCTCGCGGCGCTGAAACGGTCCGGATAGGCGCGGCGCAGCAACGCCGCCACGCGCTCGCGGAACTCGCCCGGCCGCAACGGCAGCGCGACGTAGTCGTCCGCCCCGCTGGCAAAGGCGCGCACCACGCTCTCCTCCGACGTCTCCGCCGAAGCGAACAGCACCGGCAGGCGGTCGCCGCCGACCGCGCGCACCGAGCGCAGAACCTCGGCGCCGGACAGGCGCGTGCCGTGCCAGTCCAGCACCAGCAAATCCACGGTGGAACGGGCGAGCGCCTTCGACATGGACAGACCGTCGTCGTAGGCCATACAGGTATGGCTGGCACTCATGAGGACCTTTTCGATCGACTGACGCATGACGGGGTCACGCTGAAGGATGGCAATGCGCATGGGATAACTCTTCACTGATAGCTCGGACGCGATTCTCAGAGGGACGCCCCAGTCATCCCATAGGAGCAATCCTAATTTACGCGCCGATCGCCCCCTTCCGACAGATGCCCGCCGCATTCCTACACGCGAAGGCTCCCGCTCGCACGGCGCGCACTGCTCGCGATACAGCCCATCCCCAGGAAGGCGGGTTTCAGGGAACTTTTTCCAATCTAATTAAGCACTTCCCTAAGCGAACCGCGGTCATCCTGTAAAATCCCCAGCCTGGCCCCAGTCGTCATCGCGCTAGCCCTATCCGGGCGGCGCGCCGGTGTCCCGTGCTCTACCCAGCGCTTGCCACACTTCTCGCCCGACGACCGCCGATTTTCCACGCGCTACGTGTGGCTCCCAATTCAAGACAAAACACAAGCAATGCAAGCGACAAATCTGGGTGGAGCGCAGGCTGTCACCCCACGCCCTCTTGGGCGAAGCGACTACAAGACACTCGGCCTCGCCGCGCTCGGCGGGGCGCTCGAGTTTTACGACTTCATCATCTTCGTATTCTTCGCGCCGGCGATCGGCCAGTTGTTCTTCCCTGCCGCGATGCCGGACTGGCTGCGTCAGGTGCAGACTTTCGGGATCTTCGCAGCGGGCTATCTGGCCCGGCCGCTTGGCGGCATCATCATGGCGCACTTCGGCGACCTGTTCGGCCGCAAGCGCATGTTCACGCTGAGCGTGCTGCTGATGTCGGTGCCGACGCTGATGATGGGCCTGCTGCCCACCTACGCCAGTATCGGCGTGATGGCGCCGGTCTTGCTGCTGCTGTTCCGCGTGATGCAGGGCGCGGCGGTCGGCGGCGAAGTGCCGGGCGCATGGGTATTCGTTTCCGAGCACGTACCGCAACGGCACGTGGGCTACGCGTGCGGCACGCTGACCGCCGGTCTCACGGCGGGTATCCTGCTCGGCTCGCTGATCGCCGCGGCGGTGAATCGCAACTTCGCACCGGCGGAAATCTCCGCCTACGCATGGCGCATTCCGTTCCTGGTGGGCGGGGTATTCGGCATGTTCTCGGTTTATCTGCGCCGCTGGCTGCATGAGACGCCGGTATTCGCCGAACTCAAGCAACGCAAGGCAATCGCCGCGGAAGTGCCGCTCAAGGCCGTATTGCGCGACCATGGCCGCGCCGTGATCGTGTCGATGCTGCTCACGTGGATGCTGTCGGCGGCGATCGTCGTGGTCATTCTGATGACGCCGACCCTGCTGCAAAAGCAGTTTCATATCGCGCCGGCCACCGCGCTGCTGGCGAACTGCGTGGCAACGCTGTGCCTGACGATCGGTTGCGTGATGGCCGGTTCCATCGCCGGCCGGATCGGCGCGGGGCGCACGATTTTCATCGGCGGCCTCGCGCTGGCGGTGACGTACTACGCGATGTTCCAGCAACTTGCCGTCGATAGCGCGGCGCTGGTGCCGCTGTACGCCGTGGCCGGTCTTTTTGTCGGCGTGATCGGCGCGATCCCGTTCGTGCTGGTCAAGGCGTTTCCGCCCGTCGTGCGATTCTCGGGCATCTCGTTCTCGTACAACGTCGCCTATGCGGTGTTCGGCGGCCTGACGCCGATCGCTGTTTCGCTGATGATGAAGTCGAACCCGATGGCCGCGCCGCTCTATGTCGGCGCGATCTGCATTCTCGGGGCGGTGACTACGCTGTTTATCAAAGACGCGCCGCCAGCGCGCTAATCGAGAAACTCCACAACGGCGCGCAGCTAGCGCGCCGTTGTTCTATCGTCTCCACGCCGCGCCTTTACCGCGGCTTCGGCGGTTTGGGCGGTTCCGGCGACATCCACACTTCACGCCGGACCGAAACATCGCGTGCTGCATCGGCCTACGATTCAGTCATGAACTCTTCCCACACGCCCCCCTCACCCGCTCTCGGCCGCATCCTTGCGACGGTCAGCGTCGGCTTCGTCGTCACCCAACTCGACGTCACGATCGTCAACATCGCACTGCCGAAAATCGGTGCGGACCTGCATGCGAATGTCGCGGGGCTGCAATGGGTCGTCGACGCGTACACGCTCGCGTTCGCCGTGCTGATGCTGTCGGCGGGCGCGCTCGGCGACCGGCTCGGCATCCGGCGCATGTACGCGGCCGGTATCGTGCTGTTCGCGCTCGCGTCGCTCGCCTGCGGCCTGGCGCTCGGCGCGCCCATGCTGGTGGCCGCGCGGGCGGTGCAGGGCATCGGCGCGGCCGCCATGTTGCCGAACTCGCTGGCGCTGCTCAACCGCTCATACGGTCACGATCCGAAACTCCGGGCGCGCGCAGTCGGCCTGTGGACTGCCGCGGGTGCGATTGCGATCGCGGCCGGGCCGGTGGTCGGCGGTCTGCTGATTGCGGCATTCGGTTGGCGCAGCATCTTTCTCGTCAATCTGCCGATTTGCGCAGCCGGTTGGCTGGCGACTTTGCTCTGGGTGCCCCGCTCTGAGCCCGCGCGAAACGAAACACGGCAAACGGCGGCGGCCAACGCTGCTGCATCGTCCGGAATTCATGCGGCGACCGAGGCAGGAACAGCACGCGCAGCGAGCCCGCGCGGTATCGACCTGAGCGGTCAGGCCTTGGCGATCGTCGCGCTCACCGCCTTCGTCGCCGCGGTGATCGAATGGCGGCCATTGGGGCTGGGCCATCCGCTGGTAGCCGGCGGTTTCATCCTTGCGCTAATCGCCACGGCTGCCTTTATCGCGGTGGAATCGCGCGTCGCGGCGCCGATGTTGCCGCTCTCGCTATTCAGCAAGCGCACCTTCAATGCGGCGGTGCTGTTCGGCATCTGCGTGAACCTGACGTACTACGGCATGGTGTTCGTGCTGAGCCTGTATTTGCAGCGCGTGCGCGGCTACACCCCGCTGCAGGCGGGCCTCGCCTTCCTGCCGTTGACCGGCGGCTTCCTGATTTCGAATGTGGCGAGCGGCTGGGTGGTCGGACGGTTTGGCGTACGCGTGCCGATGATTGCCGGCGCGATTACGGCGGGGCTTGGCTATGGCCTGCTGCATTTCGTCGGAGCGTCCACGCCTCTGGCCGGCTTGCTGCTGCCGTTCCTGCTTATTCCGTCGGGAATGGGGCTTGCGGTGCCGGCCATGACCACCGCCGTGCTGGCTTCCGTTGAAGCCAGACGCGCGGGCACGGCGTCCGCCGTGCTCAATACTGCCCGGCAAGCAGGCGGCGCTGTGGGCGTAGCCGCCTTCGGCGCGTTGGCGAGCGGCGCGGCCGCCGCACAGATCGTCACGGGGATACAGGCCGCGACAGCGATCTCGGTCGGCCTGCTGGCGATGGCCGGCATCATGGCCTGCCTTGTCCATCCGGAACCGCACGCGCCGGCCTCCATGCCTCACAAGGCCGGCCGAGGGCAAGTGCCTGACTCGCGCTGATCAGATCAGCGCGACTGCGCGACTGTGCGACTCTTACAGCGACGCTTCCTGAATCGCGCCGGTGTCGATCGCACGCTCGATCAGCCCTTCGTTTTGCGCCTTCGCGATCGCGTCCGCGATCAGCTTTTCCGGCTGTTCGATTTCGGCCTTGATCGTGCCAATCAGACCCGATGCATCCAGAACCACCAAGGTTTTCGCCGAATCGGCAAGGCTGATGATGACGCGATGCGGCGTAGGCCCTTCGCCGAGACTTGCGCACAACTGGGTAACCTTGCCGCCAATGGTTTGCTCAAAACTTTGAATCATTATTTGCTCCCTTGATTACACAGCCAGAATCGAAAGCGACGGGCACAGACTACGCCGACCGCGTGACTAGAGATTCAGTCCCCGGCGTGGCGATCGCGCGCCGTCGATACTGATACCGCCCGCTCCAGTCACGAAAAGCAGCAGGAAACCGCCGGCGATGCCAATGTTCTTCCAGAAGTGAATCACCATATCGCGTTGCAACGCGGGATCCGTGACGTTCCAGAAATCGTGGCCCAGCACGGCGGTTGCCACAGTGTAGACGGCCATGACGAGCGCGAGTGGGCGCACATTGAAGCCGACGATCAGCAGCAAACCACCGAGCGCCTCGACAGCGGTGGCAATCGGCGCGGCGACCTGAACGAACGGCACCCCCTTCGAATGCAGATAGCTGACAAAGCCCGCGTAGCCCAGCAATTTCATCACGCCGCCCCACAAAAACAGCACAGCAAGGGCGATGCGCGCGATGAGGATCACGCCGGAATCGACGGGACGCGTCATGAGGGGCTCCTGTAAATGAATAAGCAGCAGACCCGGCCAGGCGGCCGCAGTTCCCTATTTTGCATCCGGTAACATGTGCATTGCCCGCCTTTTCCAAGCGCGGGCCGGCGTGAACGGCGCAATTCGCACCGTCCCGAGGGAGAATCCAGGCAGATGAAGGTCCGCGGGCACCCGGCGCGCAGCGGATTTTTCCCGGCATGGCGGGCGGCAGTGGCCCGCACGGCCTCGATGCTTATCTACGCTCGAGGATACGTCGCGACTTCGATCAGATTGCCGTCCGGATCGCGGCAATACACCGACGTCATCTTGCCGCGCGCGCCGTCGCGTTCAACCGGGCCTGCCTCGATCTCAACACCCTCGGCGAGCCAATGGGCTTTGACCTCGGCGGGACTCGCGCTAGTGACGAAGCACAGGTCGGCACTGCCCGGCACCGCCTCACGCCCGGTGAACCACGCGACCGTGTCCGCATCCGCCGGACGCAGATTGATCTTCTGATTGCCGTAGGTCATTGCCACCCGCGTGCCGGTGCGCGACTCGAACTCGGTGCGCCGCATGCCGAGCATTCGGGCGTACCAGGCCGCGCTGGCTTCCACGTCAGCGACATTCAGAACGAGATGATCGAGACTGTCTATCGAGAAGCTCATGGGTCCCACCGCCGTGACGAAGTGTTATTGCTGCGGCGCATCCGGCGCGAGCAAAACACCTTTTGTGAAAACGAAGCAGCCGTAACCGCGCTCTTCACCGGTCGCGATCACGCAATAGGCTTTGCGCGCCCGTTCATAAAATGCGAAACGTTCGACCGAAGCGAACGGCACCTCGCGCCCTTCCGCCGCATTGATCTCGATCTGCGCTTCGCGCTGAACAGCCGGGATCGTATCGGGCTCGCCCACGACTTCCATCCGCGAGGCAGGACGATCGATGAATGTATCCAGCGGCATCACCGACAGAATCGCGCGGATCGCACGCGGTGCATTCACGCCATCGAGGCGAAGCAGCTTGCCCAATACCGTCTCCTCTGCGACCGAAGCGGCCGGAAAATTGGCGTCGCAAACAACCAGTTCGTCGCCATGTCCCATTGAGCGGAGCGCATGCAGCACGTCGGCATTCAGCAGCGGGTCCAGATTCTTCAGCACGGTGTCTCCTTGAGGTCTGATTGGTGGCTAGCCAGGCCGAACGGGTTGTCCCGGTAGTGTCCCTGTAGCACGTTGCGATCGATTGTAGCAAGACCGCGGCGCACGGTCCGTGGCCGTTGGCTTATGGTCAATCAGCCTTGCCGCGCGATGCGGTGAGCGGCGTTCCGTTGACACGCTCCAGCGCAGCCATCCGACCAGGGCGAGCAGCACGAGACCCGCGCCGCCCAACACCGGCTCGCGCCAGGCCAGCAACGCAGTGAAGGTGAAGGCGCGCGTGCCGGCCAGCAGAGCGAAGCCTGCGATCGCGCTGGAAAGCGCGTTGACCGCGCCCGACAGGCGCGCGAACGTGAGGACCGTACTAGGAACCGTGGCGGCAGCGGACTCGTGCATGATCGTCTCCGTGAAAAACTGCGTGTTGTCAGGTAGCGGCCGGTACCTGATCGAGGAAACCGGTCACCGCCTGCAGCCGGCCATGGGTATCGAGCAGGCCGAAGTCGGAGCCCTTGACGATCGCTTCGCCCGCAGGCGTGGTCAGTGCCCACGAAAACCGCAGGCGGTTCGCGAAACCGTCGACCTCGGTCGTGCGGCGAAACGTGTGATGCGGGAAGCGTTCATGCACCGCACGGATCATCGCGTCGATGCCGTCGTGACCCGCGCCCGCCAGCAGCGGATCGCGATAGTCGGCATCGACGGCCCACGTCGCGGCGATCAACTCGCGGCGGCGCACTGCATCCGTTTCATTCCATGCGTCGAAATAACGGTCGATCAGATCGGTATGCGCATTCATCTCAGACTCCTTGGTTGGCATGACTGAGCACTACGCCAGGCAGACACGTTGTATGCGGCGGGCTCGGAACACAGATTGGCGCCTCGGGCGCGGCGCGTCGATTACGTGAGAGGTAAGCATCCGGATGCACGGAGGGGAAGAACCGTGTTTTTTCCTGCCGGATTGGCCATCCGGCCGAATCGTCAGGAGCGGCGTCAGCCGCTAACCTCGTGAAGCAAATGGGGGGCCGCGCGGCGTGGACGCACGGCATGTGACGAACTGAACGGGTGCGGACACGAGCCGCTTTTTCAATATGGTTTTTACTCTTGCAAAACCGTATCCACGGGGATACACTCCTCAACAGATCGGTTCACCTCCTGTGTACACGGTCAATCGCACCGAGGAATTCGACAGCTGGCTTGCGGGCCTCGCAAATTTGAGAGCGAGGGCAAAGATCCTGGTGCGGGTCCGGCGTGCGGAGCGAGGTCATTTCGGCGACGTAAAGCTGCTAGAGGACGGTGTATCCGAAATGCGCGTTGATAGCGGTCCCGGCTACCGGGTCTACTTCGCGCGCGAAGGGCGAATGGTGTACCTGCTGCTCTGCGGAGGCGACAAGTCCACGCAGGCGGCCGACATCAAACACGCCAAAGCAATGTGGGCAGCAATCAGAAAGGAACTGTCATGAGCAAAGTCAAAACCGCACGGTTCGATGCATCGCACTACCTCGATAGCGAAGAGATGATCGCTGAATATCTCAACGCAGCCCTGGAAGAAAGCGACGCCGACGTCCTGCTCGCCGCGATCGCCGATATCGCAAAAGCGCGCGGCATCGCAAAGGTCGCGGCCGACGCCGGGCTCGGGCGCGAAAGCCTCTATAAAACGCTCGCACCGGGCTCCAAACCGCGCATGGATACTGTGTTCAAACTGCTGCGCGCACTGGGCGTCAAACTTAATGCCGTACCGGAAGGTGTGGCGCACGCCTGATTCGCACCCGCCGTGTCCTTGACTGGGGCAACGCGCTGAATGGGCTGCGATTCGTGGGTGCGTGGGTGCGTGGATGTGTGTGAGCGCGCGGATGCGCCTACGCTTTCCCGGATATTCCCGTGTATTCCCCGATAATCCGTGGTATTCCATTACCTGCCAGGTAATGGATTGCTAACGCGCTTTGGCTATCATCGGTAGCATGAACACACTCTCTCTTGCGCAAACCATCCCGTCGAACGCTCCGACGGCAAGCCGCACGGTCGGCGATCTGCTGCGCGAATGGCGGCAGCGGCGAAGAATGAGCCAGTTGCTGCTCGCCGCCGAAGCCGAAATTTCAACGCGGCATCTGAGCTTCGTCGAGTCAGGCCGCGCGGTGCCCAGCCGGGAAATGGTCATGCACCTCGCCGAGCGGCTCGACGTGCCGCTCCGTGCGCGCAACGCGCTGCTGGTCGCGGCGGGTTATGCGCCGCTGTTCCGCGAACGTCCTCTTACGGACCCACAACTGGCCGCGGCGCGCGAGGCAGTCGAGTTGGTGCTCAAAGGTCATGAGCCGTATCCGGCCCTCGCGATCGACCGTCACTGGACCATCGTGGCCGCGAACAATGCGCTTGCGCCACTGCTTGCAGGCGCAAGCCCGGAACTGCTGAAGCCGCCAGTCAACGCAATGCGGCTGAGCTTGCATCCGCAAGGCATCGCAGCGTCGATCGTCAATTGGCATGCCTGGCGCGCACATGCGCTGTCCCGACTGCAGCGGCAAATTGACGTGAGCGGTGACGAAACGTTGAGCGCGCTGCGTGACGAGCTCGCCGCCTACCCTGCTCCGCCCGGCGCGCAAGCAGCCGGCCACGACGAGACCGCGAGTCACCAGGTCGCCGTGCCGCTGCGTTTGCGCACGCCAATCGGCGAGTTGTCGTTCTTTAGCACAACCACGGTATTCGGCACGCCGGTCGATGTAACGCTATCGGAACTTGCCATTGAAGCGTTCTTTCCCGCCGACCAGCAAACCGCGGCGGCCCTGCGCGAGTTTGCCGAAAGTCAGCGCGCCGAGACGCAAAAGGCTGAAGCCGGGAAGTCCTAGCAGGCACCGCGGACAGCGGCGCCTCATCGAACACGGCGTTGTTAGCGCTTGCGGCGCCATTCAGATCACATGGAGAGACGCATTCGATGAACAGCGCCGTACTGATCCGCCAACTTGGTCCGGCCGACCGCGACGCTTATTTCCAGCTTCGCCTGCGCGGTCTGAAAGCCCATCCGGAGTCGTTCGGCCAAGGCTATGAAGAAGCGCTGGCCAAGGGCCCTTCGCAGCATGACACGATGTTGCAAGGCGCACGCGCGGCCAAAGGCGATTTTCTGCTCGGCGCTTATTCAGTCAATGCGGCAGTCAACGCGGCAGTCAACGCGGCAGTCAATGCGGCACCGGCCAATGCGCCATTGATCGGCGTGGTCGGCTTGCTGCGCAGCCAGCGCGACAAGGAACAGCACAAGGCCGCTGTCATCGGCATGTATGTCGCGCCGGAAGCGACAGGTCGCGGCGTCGGGCGTGCTTTGCTCAATGCGTTGCTGGAACGGGCGGCGCAGGTAGAAGGCCTGAGGCAAATTCAGTTGATCGTGAATAGCCAGAATGAGGCGGCACGCAAACTCTATGAGTCGCTCGGCTTTCGCAAGTATGGCTGCGAGATCGACGCGCTGAACGTCAACGGGGTGTTTCATGATGCCGATCTGATGGCGCGCTTCATGTAACAATTATCTGCCGTTCGTCATTCAACCATCATGTCCGATTTCTCCACTTCGCTTCCACGCGTACCGCGTCGCTTCGACATCAATCCAAGGCCGCTTGGCGCCGCGCTCGTGCTAATCGCGCTGGGCGCTGTCTATCTGGCGCAAACCGTGAGCGGGCGCCAGGCGGCGCTCTATATCGTCGGCGCGCTGCTGGGTATGTCGCTTTACCACGCGGCGTTCGGCTTTACCTCCGCATGGCGGGTCTTTATCGCCGACGGCCGCGGCACCGGTCTGCGCGCACAAATGCTGATGCTGGCGCTCGGCGTATTGCTGTTCTTTCCGGTGCTCGCCGCAGGCACGCTGTTCGGCCGGCCGGTAGTCGGCCTGGTCGCGCCAGCCGGCACGTCGGTGCTGGTCGGGGCCTTCATGTTCGGCGTCGGCATGCAGCTGGGCGGTGGCTGCGCGTCCGGCACGCTGTACACCGTGGGTGGCGGCAGTACACGCATGATCGTCACGCTGGCCGCGTTTGTCATCGGCTCGGTTGTCGCGACCGCGCACATGCCGTTCTGGACCGCGCTGCCATCGCTCAAACCGCTTTCGTTGGTCAGCGCGCTCGGCGCGGGCTGGGCCATCGTGCTGAATCTGGTCGTTTTCGCCGCGATTGCGGCGCTCACGGTTGTGGTCGAAAGGCGCCGTCATGGCCGGCTGATCAACGAGCCGCCACGCGCGCCCCATGCGTCGCGCTGGTTGCACGGCCCGTGGCCGCTGTTTGTCGGCGCAATCGCTCTGGTGCTGCTCAACTTCGCAACCCTCGCGTTGTCCGGTCGTCCCTGGGGAGTGACGTCGGCGTTCGCGCTGTGGGGCGCCAAGCTATTCGCCGCACTGGGTATCGACGTGGCCAACTGGCCGTATTGGGCCGCTCATGCCAACGCCGGTGCGCTGGCTGCGCCTGTTACACGTGACGTCACCACAGTCATGGACATCGGGATCATCCTCGGCGCCATGACGGCTGCGGCGCTTGCCGGCCGTTACGCACCGGTCTGGAAAGTCCCGGCCCGCTCGCTGATCGCGGCGGTAGTCGGCGGCCTGTTGCTCGGCTATGGAGCCCGTCTGGCCTATGGTTGTAACATCGGCGCCTATTTCAGCGGCATTGTGTCAGGCAGCTTGCATGGCTGGCTATGGCTGGTCGCCGCCTTCGCCGGCAACGTGCTCGGCACCCGCCTGCGCCCGGTGTTCGGCCTCGAAGTCGAGCGGATGCGCGCAAACGGTTGCTAGAAGTTACAAATGCGGCCTCGTTTGTAACTGGGGCCGCACCAACCTGTTACATCTCTGATTTGTCCCCATAGCGGCGTCGACGAACGGTATTTATTACTTTTAATTGATCTCGCTTTCTATTTCCTTTCTGATTCGTCCAGATTTTTGCGGCGCCCTGCCAGCCGCGCGCCATTACTCAGATGAATAAGTCTGAAGCCCGGCACACAAGGGTTTCCATGGATTAGACGAAATTCTCAGGCGGCAAAAAATCTGCTATGCATCCTCTATTACAGCGCCGTGAAAGAGTTACCGAAATTTGATGCATTTTTTTGAGATATTTTTTTGAGAGGGGATTGATTTCTCGTTTTACCCTTCATACAATTCGTCCCAAGCTGTTACGAAATGTAACGCGATGTATCAAAAGGTCGCCATCTGTATCAGGTGGTGACACGTAGCCGGAGGACAACGTTTCCGGTGAGGCACAAAAGACATAACGGCAAAAAAAAGGCCGACATAGTAATTCGGGGCTTCGGAAACACAGAAAATGGACCGTAGCAGCGAGACGCTGGATTCAATCCGCGAGATCAACTTGTCTTACATCATGCTCGCGCAACGTATGTTGCGTGAGGACAAACCGGTCGGGATGTTCCGGCTGGGACTGTCGTCGGAACTGGCTGATTTGCTTGCTGGGCTGTCGCTAGCGCAGATCGTCAAGCTGGCCGCTTCCGATCAGCTTTTATGCTTCTTCCGCTTCAACGACCACTCGATGTTGTCGGCGTTGACGCAAACGACGAAGCACGCAGCAGTTGCACCGACTCACGCGGCGATTCTGCTTGCAGGCCAGCCTGCTGAGCAGTTTGCTTAATCGAGGTGACCGCGATGCTCAAGCGTAGCCTGACGGAAGACGCGCAAGAAGTATTTCGCGCCATCGCGCTGATTGAACTCGGCGCACGCATGCAGGTACTCGAAAGCGAGTTGACGCTTTCGCGCGACCGCATGATCCGCCTGTACCGCGAGGTCAAAGGTGTATCGCCGCCCAAGGGCATGCTGCCGTTCTCGGCGGACTGGTACATGACGTGGCTGGCGAACATCCACGCGTCGTTGTTTTACAACACGTACCTGTTCCTGAAGAACGAAGCACGGTGCTCACATCTGGACGCGCTGACCAAAGGGTATCGACTGTATCTGGAACATTGCCAGCACAGCGAAACCGAACCCGTGCTGGATCTGACGCGTGCGTGGACGTTGGTGCGTTTCTTCGACGCCAACATCCTGCAGTTGACCAAATGCTGCCGTTGCACCGGCAAGTTTGTCGCGCACAAGCACGATCTGCAGCACAACGTGGTGTGTGGTGCCTGCCAGCCGCCGTCGCGCGCCGGCAAGACCAAGAAGGCCGCGGCCGCTCGCCAGGAAGCGCTCGAAGCAGCGCAGATCGCGCAAGCCGCCTGAATCGGATTGAATCGATGAGGGCCGGTCCAGCCTGATTCGAACGGAAGCCCTCAGGAAAAAGGTCCGCCACCAACACGCGGACCTTTTTTATTTGGCTTTCGCCCGACGGCGGCCGCCAGGCTCCGCCCGGCCGCCACTTATTGCCTCCTGATTTGCCGCATCAAGTCGCAGCCTCAGGTTTCGCCGCAGCCGCCTTCTTGGCGGCCGCCTCAACCCACCAGACCGACCGTCTGCACCACCAGCCACAGGTTCGCCGCACTGATCACTACGAACAGCGACCAGGCGAGCAGCCGCGTCGGCAGTCTGTTGGCGAATTCGCCCATCAGAGAGCGATCGTTGGTCATGCGAATCAACGGATAAAGTGCGAACGGCAGTTGCAGACTCAACACCACCTGGCTTGCGACCAGCAGTTTGCCGACAGCGCCGTTGCCCATCATCTGCACGCCGATCAGCGCCGGAATCAAGGCCAGCGCCCGCGTGATGAAGCGCCGTTGCCAGCACGGAATTTTCAGCTTCAGGAAGCCTTCCATGATGACCTGCCCCGCCACCGTGCCGGTAAAGGTCGAACTTTGACCCGACGCCAGCAGCGTGATCGCGAACAATACCGCGGCAAAGCCGGTACCGACGATCGGCGCCAGCAGCTTGTAAGCGTCTTCGATTTCGGTAACCTGATTGTGGCCGGTCGCGTGGAACGCAGCGGCCGCGAGAATCAGGATCGCCATGTTGATCAGCAGCGCGATCACCAGCGAGACGATCGTGTCGATGCGCGACATGCCGATCGCCGACCTGATGCTGGCCGGATCGCGCTTGACCGCACGGGTCTGCACGATCGACGAATGCAGGTACAGGTTGTGCGGCATCACAGTCGCACCGAGAATGCCGATCGCCAGATACATCGGCTCGCGGTTGCTGAGCGCTTGCCACGAAGGAATCAACCCTTGCGCAACCGACGGCCAATGCGGCTGCACCAGCGCCAGTTCGATGATATAGCCCACGCCGATCGTCGCGATCAAGCCGAGCATGATCGCTTCGAGGTCACGAAAATTCTTGCCCTTCAGGCCGAGCACGATCAGCGTGTCGAACGCGGTCAGCAACACGCCGGTGGTCAGCGAGCATTTAAAGAGCAAGTGAAAGGCCAATGCGCCACCGAGCACTTCGGCCAGATCGCAGGCCACGATCGAGAGTTCCGCGAGCAGCCACTGAAAACGGGCGACGCCAGGCGAATAGCGCAGTCTCGACAACTCGGCGAGGTCGCGCCCGGTGGCGATGCCCAGACGCATGCTCAGGCATTGCAGCGCCATCGCCGCAAGACTCGACAGCATTACGACGAACAGCAGGCTGTAGCCGTAGCGCGAACCCGCTTCGATATCCGTGGCCCAATTGCCCGGGTCCATGTAGCCGATCGAAATCAGCAGACCGGGGCCGGCGAATTGCAGGATTTTTTTCCAGAACGGCGCGCCTTGCGAAACGGCAACCGTGCCTTGTACTTCAGACGGGCAGAACGGCGCCGTGGCGGTAGTCGGTAATTTGAACTGCAATCCGGTGGTCTCTTGAAGAGGAATAAAACGCGACGCCTCATACCGGCCGCCGCGAACCGCTTCAAGTGTACAAAGAAACCTCCGGCAATGTCCCGCTCAATGCGTAGCGGCCGACGTCGCGCACGCGGTAGTCGAGCGGATCATGCAGCGTATGCACCCGGGCGTTGCGCCAGAAACGGTCGAGTGCGAGCGGTGCGTGCGTGGCGCGCGCGCCACAGGCGTCGAACAGTTTCTCGCTGACGTCGAGCGCGGCGCGATGCGCGACGATTTTTGCCTCCGAGGTGGCGAGCGCCACGCGGGCGCGCGTTTCGGCATCCAAAGCCGGACCCTGTTGCCATGCGTCTTCGAGTGCGTAGGCCGCGCGCGTTGCCAGCGCTTCTGCGCTTACCGCCTGCAGACGCATCTCGCCGAAACGTTGTATCAGGTAAGGATCGTCGGTGGCCTGGTCGACGCCGGAAGAGATCCACGGCTTGCCGTATTGCGCGACGTACTCGCGAGCTTCCTCGAGCGCACCCTGCGCGATGCCGACGAACAGATTGGTCAGCACCTGCTGCGAGATCAGCGTGCGCAAACTCGCGTAGGGCGTGTCGGCCCGCGCCAGCACCTCATGCGGCTCGACCCGCACGGATGCAAAGGAGACGCTGCCGCTATCCGTTTGCCGCTGGCCGATCGGATTCCAGTCTTCGTGAACCGTAATGCCCTCGCGGGTGGTCGGCACCACGGCGAATACTGCTTTGCCGGTAGTCGGATCGAGCGCGGAAACCGTCATCATGTGCGAGCCGCGTGTGCCCGAGCAGAATCCTTTCTGCCCGTCGAGGCGATAGCCGCCGTCGCGGGTCGCGCCAGCAACGAGTCGCGTGTCGAGCGGGTTGACCGCATTGCCCCACCACCAGCGCCCCTCCACCGTGCCGCTCAGGTAGCGGGCACGTTGTTCCGCGTTGCCCCAGACATTGACGCTGACCACCTGCAGGCACGTGAAGCCCAGCAGATGCGCGAGCGCGCTGTCGACTCGCGCGATCTGCCGGATCGTCTCGTAGATCTCCGGCCAGCGCGCACCGAGGCCGCCGAATTCACGCGGCACGGCGAGCGTCAGCAGACCGGCGTCGGCGATCCATTGTTTTTCCTGCGCGGCGTGGCCGCCGTCGCGGTCGCGCTGGGCCGCACTGGCGCGCAACGCCTTGAGCAAGCCGGCGAGATCGCGCAGCACGGGCGCAGCGTCGGTGGGCGGCTTTTGCGGCGCCTCGGGATAACGAGGTTCGTTCATTGAATGTCCACGTGAAAAAGTTTGGCGAGCAGCGCATGGCTTATCCGTGCGACCAACTCGAGCTCGATCGGATTCGCGAGAATCTTCACGCCGCCATCATGCGCGCTGCGCAAGCCGCCGGACAAAGCGGTCGCCCAGAAATTGCACCGCGGTCACGATCGCGATCAGCAACACGATTACGGTCACCATCACCGTGGTATCGAAACGCTGATAACCGTAGCGGATCGCCAGGTCGCCGAGACCTCCGGCGCCCACCGCGCCCGCCATTGCGGAGGAGCCGATCATCGCCACCACCGTAATCGTGAAGCCGCCGAGAATGCCTGGCAGCGCCTCAGGCAACAGTACATGCCAGATGATATGCCGGCGCTGCGCGCCCATTGCCTGCGCGGCTTCGATCAGGCCGCGGTCCACTTCACGCAGGCTCACTTCGGCCACACGTGCAAAAAATGGAATGGCCGCGATACTGAGCGGCACAATCGCGGCCCACACGCCGATCGTCGTGCCGATCAGCAAACGCGTGAGCGGTAGCAGCGCAACCAGCAAAATGATAAACGGCGTGGAGCGAAACGCATTGACGAGCGCGCCGAGCGTGCTGTTCACTACGCGTTTTTCAAAGATCCCGCCTCGTGTCGTGGTGACCAGCACCAGGGCGAGTGGAATGCCGACCAGTGCCGCGACGAAGGCAGATACACCAACCATGACGATGGTGTCGCGGATCGCATCGGCGAGCTCCGAAAGCCAGAGATCAGACATAGCCGAGCACCTCGACATGATTGGCATAGCGACGTGCGCGTTCCAGCAAGTTCGCAATCTGCGTTTGCACCGTGCCGTCCGCATTCGCGCGCACTTGCGCCGACACCACCAGACGTCCTTGCGCATGGCCCTGAATCCGGTCGATGCCACCATGCACGAAGCTCACCCGCCCTCCTTCCAGGCTCAATGCGGAGGTCAATCCGCCGAGGTCGGGCTCGCTTGCATCGCTGCCGGTGAAACGCACGTCCAGCAGAATCCGTGCATCCGCTTGCGCAATTTCGTGCAACGGTTTGACGCGCGCGGCCAGATCCGCAGGCAGATCGTGCACCAGCGTACGCAGCAACGCGCGCGTTGCGTCATGCTGCGGGTCGCCAAACACGCGCCACACGGAACCGGTCTCCACCACTTCGCCGCGCTCGATCACCGCCACCGTATCGCAGACCTCGCGAATCACCTGCATTTCGTGCGTGATCAGCACAATGGTCAGTTTGAGCCGCTGATTGATATCGCGCAGCAACGCGAGAATGGCCTGTGTCGTTTCGGGATCGAGTGCGGACGTCGCTTCGTCGCATAGCAGGATGTCCGGGTCGGTCACGAGCGCGCGCGCGATTCCAACGCGCTGTTTCTGCCCACCGGACAAACTCGCCGGATAAGCGTCGCGCTTGCTGGAAAGACCGACCAGATCGAGCAACCCATCGACCTTTTTGTCGATCGCGGCTTTCGGCGCGCCGGCGATCTTTAGCGGCAACGCAATGTTCTCGCGCACCGTTTTCGCGGAGAGCAGATTGAAATGCTGGAACACCATGCCGATGCGCCGGCGCAACGTAACCAGCCCGCGTTCGTCGAGCTCGCCGACACTCACGCCATTCACGCGAACCGCGCCGGAACTCGGTTTTTCCAGACCGTTGACGAGCCGCAGCAGCGTCGATTTGCCTGCGCCGCTGCGCCCGATAATGCCGAACACCTCGCCGCGCGCCACCTTCAGCGTGACGTTCGAAAGCGCCGCGGTCGACACACCGCGCGTGTTGGCGAACAGCTTGCCCACATTGTCGAAAACGACAGCGTGCTGCGCGGTTTCGGGCGCAACACGATTCAAATCGCGGGACGGGGCGTCTTCAATGAACTGCGGCACGTCGAAAAGATTAGCCATGACTGCGTTCCTCTCAGGCGTCCACGGTGGACGGTGCATCGGTTTGCGCACGACGCCGATGCTGCGCGCCGGCATGCACGTCGGGCAAGCGCGCGCGGCCGCCGCCGAACAGCTTTTCGCGCAGCGTGGGCGCCGGGTCGTAGTCTTCCTTGTACACGCCGCGATTCTGCAACTCCGGCACCACCAGATCCACGAAGTCTTCAAACGATTCGGGCATGACAGTACGCGTCAGATTGAATCCGTCCACGCCTGCCTCTTCTATCCACGAGATCAACTCATCCGCGATCTGCTGAGGCGAACCGACCACGGGCTTCGCGCGGCCGCCGAGCGTCATCTGTTCGAGCACCTTGCGTTTGGTCCACACGCCGCTCACGCTCTTCTTCGAAATTGCTTCAACGGCCGATTGCATCGATTCGGTCTTCACATATGAAATCGGTTCATCCAGCGCGTATTGCGAGAAGTCGATGCCGGTCGAGCTGGAGAAGTGCGCGATGCCACCTTCGGCACTCGCATAGCGCCGGTACTCCTCGAACTTCTCCTGTGCGGCGCGTTCTGTTTCGCCGACTACAACGGTAATGCCGGCAAAGATCTTGATATCGTCAGGCGCACGGCCGAAGCGCACCGCCCGCGCCCGGATGTCGTCGACAATGGAGCGCGTAAGCTGCTTGTTCTGCCCGCCGACAAACACACATTCCGCGTGACGCGCCGCGAAATCGACGCCCCGGCTCGACGAACCCGCCTGATAGAGAACAGGCGTGCGTTGCGGCGACGGCTCGCTCAGATGGATGGCGTCGATCGAATAGTACGGACCGTCGTGTTTCACCCGATGCACCTTGCCGGGATGCGAAAAGATACGCGCCGCGCGATCGCGCACCACGGCGTCGTCTTCCCAGCTTTGTTCCCACAGCTTGTAGACCACCTCCATGTAATCGTCCGCGCGGTCGTAGCGATCGTCGTGACCGATCTGCTGCGCGAGGCCCATGCCCCGCGCGGCGCTGTCCAGATAGCCGGTAACGATGTTCCAGCCCACCCGCCCTTTGGTCAGATGATCCAGCGTCGACATACGGCGAGCGAACAGGTACGGCGGCTCATAAGTCAGATTCGACGTGACGCCGAAGCCGATATGTTGGGTCACATGCGCCATGGCCGGCACGATCAGCGAGGGATCGTTGATCGGAATCTGCACCGATTCACGCAGCGGCGTGTCCGGACCGCCCTGATAAACGTCGTATACGCCAACGATATCCGCCAGAAAGATTCCGTCGAACTTGCCGCGCTCGAGCGTTTGCGCAAGGCTCGTCCAGTAATCGAGGTCGGTGTACTGTGCGGAACGGTCTCGCGGGTGCGTCCACAAACCATGGTTGATATGGCCGACCGCATTCATGTTGAACGCGTTCAGCAGAATCTTTTTCTTCGCCATCGGGTGGCTCCTTGCTCTATTTGACGCTGGCCGCGCGGTCTCCGCAGCCTTCGCAGCCTTGTTACGCAACTGAATCGCGCACCTTACCAGGCAACGGCGTAAAGATTGCCGAAGGCTTTATCGAGCGCCGCGCGCACTGCGGGCGAATGCTGATAGATCGAGATGAACTTGCGGATGCGCGGGTCGTTTGCGCTTTCCGGGCGCACAACCCACTGAATCGCATAGTTCTTGTTTTCCACGCCGTCGAACAGCAACGCGCTATTCGGATCGGTGGTGCCCGCGAGCTTGATGAAGCTCGGATAGCCCTGGGCGAGATCGACATCGTCGAGCGAGCGCGCCAGCTGCGATGCTTCGAGCTGGACGATTTTCAGGTGCTTCGGGTTGTCGATGATGTTAAGCGTCGTAGCGCGATAGTCGATGCCCGGCGTCAGTTTGATAAGACCGGCGCGTTGCAGCAGCAACAGACCGCGGCCGCCGTTGACCGGATCGTTGGCAATGGCGACGGTGGCGCCGTCCTTCAGTTGATCGAAGCTTTTGATCTTCTTCGAGTACAGACCGATCTTCATGATCGTGCCTGGCGCAATCGCGACGAAGTTATAGCCGCCCTGCTTCTTTGCGTTCTCGAGAAACGGGATGTGCTGGAAATAGTTGACGTCGATATCCTTGTTGGCGAGTGCCGCGTTCGGCGTATTCCAGTCGGTGAACTCGATGATCTTCACGTCCAGTCCCTGTTCCTTCGCTTCGCGCGCGGCCACTTTGAGCGCTTCGATTTGCGGGCTGGTGGCGATGCCGATTTTCAGCGTCGGGGTATCTGCCGCGGAAGCCGGCGCGGCAAACAAGGCCAGCGCGACGCCGAATACACTGAATACACCGCTCAGCGTCAGCGCGGGCGCGCGGAAAAAACGCTGCACGGCGGAGAGGGAAATGGGCATGGTGAGCTCTTTAGCGTTGTGGCGTGGCGTGTTTCGGGACGAGCCGATCCCACAGCACGCGGGCAGGCGCGCCGGAATCGGCCAGGCAAACGGATAACGGAAATCCGCAACGCGCGGTTTAACCGGCGCGCAGCGGCAATAGAGCGCGCGAGTGGATCAGCGCGGACAGCGGCAGGTTGGACAGGTCATCGCCTCTCTCCAGATGAGGTGCGAATCATGATAGACGGCGCGAAACCGGCGGTCTACGAACGGATTTTGGGAAGGAAAGCGGGAAAAATGATTTGGAGCGGCGCACCCCGCGCGTACATCGACACACTCCGTAAGCAAAAAACGCCGGGCCGCGCTTTGGCAAGCGCGACCCGGCGTTCCTCATCGACCAGCAAACCGGAAGCCGACCCTAGCGCTTCGCCACCTGATCCACCGGCGCCGAAGCAGAACCAGAAACCGAGTTGCCCGATGCGGCAATCGCACCCGACGCCGGCGCAACCGCGCCCACCGCCGTATCGCCCACCGGCTTCGCATCGCCCCAGCCACCGCCTAGCGCGCGAATCAGATTGACGGTCGCCACCGCCTGCGTACCCGACAAATGACTCGCCTGCAATTGCGTAAGCAGCACCTGCCGCTCGCCGTCAATCACATCCAGATAGCTGACCGCGCCTTCCGTGTACTGCGTGCGCGACAGATGTGCCGCACGCTGCGAGGCCTCGACCGCGTTGTTCTGCTCGCGTATCTGATCGTCGAGCAAGCGCAGATCGGCCAGATTGTCTTCGACCTCACGGAACGCCACCAGCACCTGCTGACGATATTGCGCGACATCCTCGTCGTACTTCGAACGCGCTTGCGCCAGGTTTGCCTTGCGGCGGCCACCGTCGAACAAAGGCAGCGTGAGCGCGGTACCGGCGAACGGCCCGAGAATGAACGCACGGCTCGACCACATGAACAGATCGCCCAGCGTCGCCGATTCAAAGCCAGCCCCACCCGTGATATCGAGCTTCGGGAAGAATGCCGATTTCGCGAGGCCGACCCGCGCATTGGCCGCCATCATTGCCCGCTCCGCTGCCGAAATATCCGGCCGACGCTCAAGCAGTGCCGAAGGCAAACCTGCCGGCACGCGCGCCGTCACCGGCACGAGCGGCGCTTCCGGGAACGAGAAATCCGCCGGCGGCTTGCCGAGCAGAATCGCCAGACTGTGCTCGGAGGCCGCGCGCTGACGCGCCACGCCCACGGCGTCCGCACGCGCACTTGCCAGTTCGTTGCGAGCGCGCGAAACATCCAGTTCGCCGATATCGCCTTCCTTGAAACGGCGCTCGATCAGTTTCAGTGTGTCTTCGCGCAACGCCACAGTGCGGCGGTACAGATCCTGATCCGTGTCGAGTTCGCGCAACTGAAAGTAGTTCTGCGCGACGTCGGCCTGCAACGACAACTGCACTGAGCGGAATAGCGCTTCAGTTTGCTGCTCGTCGGCACGCGACGCATTCACGTTCGAACCGACCCGCCCGAACAGATCGGTCTCATACGACGCGCCCACCTGGGCACGCCAGATCGTGCCGGTCGTGCCGCCCGCGCTATCCGGCTGGAACTGCGAGGCAGCCGATGCTCGTTCACGCGTCGGGCCAAAGCCCGCGTCGAGCTTCGGGAACCAGTCCGATTTCGCCGCCTGGGTCACCGCGCGCGCCTGCTGCACGCGGGCCGCAGCCGCCTTCAGATCCTGATTCGCGGCAGCCGCCTGCTCTTCCAGCGCGTTGAGCTGCGGGTCGCCGAAAATCGTCCACCAGTCACCGCGATGCGCGTCGTCGGCGGGCTGCGCCTGTTTCCAGGTACCCGTGTCCTGCGGCGATGCGGCTGACGTAGCCGATGTACCCGAAGCAGCCACCGGCGCTTCCTTGAACGCAGCCGGCGTATCCACCTCCGGCCGCTTGTACGTGGGCTCCACGGAGCAGGCCGCGAGCAACGCCACCAGCAAACCGCTGGCAGCCGCCCGGCCCCACCCGCCTAAAGATTCAAAGCGATTCATTTTTATTTTCTCCTCAGGCGTCCGTCAACGGCGCCCCAAGATGCGGTGCGTCTTTCTGCGCGACGTGAATCGTCCCGCCCGCCAACGTACGCAGCACCACATAGAACACAGGGGTCAGCATCAGGCCGAACAGCGTCACGCCGAGCATGCCGAAGAACACCGCGATACCCATCGCGTGACGCATCTCCGAACCCGCTCCACTCGAAAGCACCAGCGGCACCACACCCATGATGAAAGCGATCGACGTCATCAGAATCGGCCGCAGACGCAACCGGCTCGCCTCGATCGCCGCCGCCAGCGGCGTGCGCCCGTCATGCTCCAGCTCGCGCGCAAACTCCACAATCAGAATCGCGTTCTTCGCCGACAGCCCCACCAGCACCATCAAGCCAATCTGCGTGAAGATGTTGTTGTCGCCACCCGTGAGCCACACTCCGGTGAGCGCCGACAGCACGCTCATCGGCACGATCAGGATCACCGCGAGCGGCAGCGTCAGGCTTTCGTACAACGCGGCCAGCACGAGGAACACGAGCAGCACGCTGATCGGGAACACCCACAAACCCGCATTGCCGGCGATGATCTGCTGATACGTCAAATCGGTCCATTCGAGCTTGACACCGTGCGGCAAGGTTTCCGCCGCCACGCGTTCCGCCGCGGCTTGCGCCTGGCCCGACGAGTAACCTGGCGCGGGACCGCCGTTGATGTCGGCAGCCGTATAACCGTTGTAACGCACCACCATTTCCGGACCGTACGTAGGCGTGACCGTCACCAGCGACGACAACGGCACCATGTCGCCAGCCGCATTACGCGTCTTCAGTTGCAGGATGTCGTCGGCACGTTGACGGAACGGCGCATCGGCCTGGACCCGCACCTGATACACGCGGCCAAAGCGGTTGAAGTCGTTCACATACAGCGAGCCCAGATAGATCTGCATCGTATTGAACACGTCTGTCACCGGCACGCCGAGCTGCTTGGCCTTCACGCGATCCAGGTCGACGTTCAGTTGCGGCACGTTGATCTGATAGCTGGAGAAGGTCGGTCCGAGTTCGGGCGTTTGCGCCGCCTTCTTCACGAATGCCTCCGCGGCCTTGTTCAGCTCCGCGTAACCCACCGCACCATGGTCTTCCAGTTGCATCTTGAAGCCGCCGAGCGTACCGAGACCCAGCACCGGAGGCGGCGGGAACACCGCCACGAACGAGTCCTTGATCGCGCCGTACTGCTGATTCAATGCACCGGCAATCGCACCGGCCGAGAGCTTCTTGTTGCCGCGCTCCTTGAAAGGCTTCAGCGTGACGAACACGATGCCCGCGCTCGAACTATTGGTAAAGCCGTTCACCGACAGACCCGGGAATGCCACTGCGCTTTCCACGCCCGGCTGCTTCAAGGCGATCGAGCTCATATCGCGGATCACCTTTTCGGTACGATCCAGCGACGCACCGTTCGGCAATTGCGCGAAGGCAATCAGGTATTCCTTGTCCTGCGCCGGTACGAAACCGCCCGGCACGACGCGCGAGATCAGCACCGTTGCGCCCAGCAGGATCGCGTACACCGCGAGCATCGCGCCCTTACGGCGCAACACGCCCTTCACGCCACGGCCATACTCCGTCGAGCCGCGATGGAAGACCTTGTTGAAGCCCTTGAAGAAGCGGCCCAGCACGCGATTCATCAGGCGCGTCAGGAAGTCTTCCTTGGCGCCGTGACCGCGCAACAGCATCGCGGACAAAGCCGGCGACAACGTCAGCGAGTTGAACGCCGAGATCACCGTCGAGATCGCGATGGTCATCGCGAACTGCTTGTAGAACTGCCCGGTCAAGCCGGTCATGAAAGCGAGCGGCACGAACACGGCGACCAGCGTCAGCGCGATAGCGATAATCGGCCCGCTCACCTCCTGCATCGCCTTATAGGTCGCATCACGCGCACTGAGCCCGTTTTCGATGTTCCGCTCGACGTTCTCCACCACCACGATCGCATCGTCCACCACGATCCCGATGGCCAGCACCATCCCGAACAATGACAAGGCATTGATCGAGAAGCCGAATGCAAGCAGCAACGAGAACGTACCGACGATCGACACCGGCACCGCAATCAACGGAATGATCGACGCACGCCACGTTTGCAGGAACACGATCACCACGATCACCACCAGCGCGATCGCTTCGAGCAGCGTGTGGATCACCGCCTCGATACTCGAACGCACGAATTGCGTCGGGTCATAGACGATCTTGTACTCGACGCCGGCCGGCATATCTTCCGCCAGCTCTTTCATCGCGGAGCGGACCTGGTCGGAAATCGCCAGCGAGTTCGCACCCGGTGCCTGATTGATAGCGAGCGCCACCGCCGGTTTGTTATCCAGCAGCGAACGCAGGCCATATTCCGACGCCGCCAGTTCGATACGCGCAATATCGCGCAGGTACGTCACGCCGCCATCCGGCGCGGTTTTGACGATGATGTCGCCAAATTCGCCCTCAGTCTTCAAACGGCCACGCGCATTCACCGACAACTGCAATTGCGTGCCCGGTACCGAAGGCGATGCGCCGATCACACCGGCTGCCACCTGAATGTTCTGCTCACGGATCGCGTTGACCACTTCGGTCGCCGTCAAACCGCGCTGTGCGACTTTCTGCGGATCGAGCCAGACACGCATCGCGTAGTCGCCCGAACCCCACAACTGCACTTCGCCGACGCCCTGAATTCGCGCCAGGCGGTCCTTGACGTTGAGCAGCGCGTAGTTGCGCAGATACGTCATGTCGTAGCGATTGTTCGGCGAGATCAGGTGGACCACCATCGTTAGCGTAGGCGAACTCTTGATGGTCGTGATGCCAAGCCGTTGCACGTCTTCCGGCAGGCGCGGCAGCGCCTGGTTGACGCGGTTCTGCACCAGTTGCGTCGCAAGGTCCGGATTGGTGCCGAGCTTGAAGGTCACCGTCAGCGTGAGATTGCCGTCGCTATTGGCTTGCGACTGCATGTACAGCATGTTCTCGACGCCGTTGATCTGCTCCTCGAGCGGCGCGGCGACCGCCTCGGCGATCACCTTCGGATTGGCGCCCGGATATTGCGCGTGCACCACCACCGAAGGCGGCACCACTTCCGGGTACTCCGAAATCGGCAGCTTGAAGAGCGAAATAATGCCCCCCAGCAGGATCAATACCGATAGCACACCGGCAAAGATCGGTCGATCGATGAAGAATTTGGATATGTTCATTGGAAGCTCTTAACGTTGGAGCACGCGCCCGCTATCGCCGGAAAATACGGCTGGATCAGACGAGCTGGATAAACGCGGCGCATGAAGCTCACGAGTTCTTGTCCGCGCTTTTCGCTCGCGTCTGCGCAAGCGGTGCGCTATTCGGATCCTGATCGGCCGTCATCGGCACCATATGGGCGCGCACTGCATCGCCCGGACGCACGCGCTGGATACCGTTCACGACGATCCGGTCGGTCGGCTGCAGACCGCTCTTGACCACGCGCAGATTGCCCTGCATGCTGCCGACCGCGATTTCCCGGTAGACGACGTGATTGTTCTGGTCGACCACCAGCACGAACTTCTTGTCCTGATCGGTGCCCACCGCGGCGTCGTCGATCAGCAGTGCCGGATGCGGCTCGCTGCCGCCGACCTTCACGCGTGCATACAGACCCGGAATCAATGCACCATCCTGGTTATCGAAACGCGCGCGCACCCGGATGGTGCCGGACGACGTGTCCAGCCGGTTGTCGACGGATTCGATCGTGCCGCTGCGCGAGTAGCCGCTTTCATCCGCCAGACCCAGGTCCACCGGCACCTTGCGGCCATCTTTCGCGCGGCTCAGGTACTGCAGGTAGGTTTGTTCGTCGACGTCGAACGATGCGTAGATCGGCGAAACCGACACCAGCGTGGTGAGCGGCACCGAGCCTGCCCCCGCCGCTACCACGTTGCCCACCGTGATTTCCGCGCGCGACACGCGGCCCGACACCGGCGCGACGATCTTCGTGTAGCCGAGATTGATGCGAGCCGTTTCCACGGCCGCCTGCGCGGCCTTCAGGTTGGCACTCGCTTCGCGCGCGGCGTTCTGCTTCTCGTCGTAATCGCGTTTGGCGATCGCGTTGTCGGCGATCAGGCGTTGCGCACGCTCCCAGTCGCTTTGCGTGTAGCCCGTGCGCGCCTGCGCGGCCGCGAGCTGTGCTTCGGCGCGGTCGACTTCGGCTGCGTACGGACGCGGATCGATCACGAACAACGTGTCGCCCTTCTTCACGAGCGCGCCATCCTTGAAGTTGACGGACACGATCGTGCCCGGCACCTGCGAACGGACCTCGACTTTTTCGACCGCTTCGAGGCGGCCCGAATAGCTTTGCCAGTCGGTGATGGTCTTTTGCACCACGGTGGCAACATCGACTTCCGGCACGATGGTCGGCGCGGCAGGCGAGCTTGCATCGACGCGTATCGCGCCAAACGTGCCCAGCCCGGCCACCACGATGACGGCTAGTGCTGCAATCGCCACACGGCGACGGGAAAGAGGAAGGATAGTCATGTGAAGCTCCCGGTATCGTTGGTTAAAGTTCTGCTTATTTCTGTCTCAGCGATGGGCGCGCGCATCGAAGCGCCACTGAAAAAACCTGACCGCTTCCTGCAAGGCGGGCGGATGGTCGGCCAACGCGGCGTGCGAGATGCTGGGATAGCGGACCACCTGGGTCAGCACACCCGCGTCGATCAGACTGCTCGCGTATTTCTCCGCCTCCACATGCAGCACATCGTTTTGCGCCGTCGCGATCAGCGTGGCCGGCAGGCCCGCGAGACGTGACGACTCGAGCGGCGCGGCATACGGATGCATGCGTTGCGACGCTTGCGGCAAGTACGCGCGATAACACGCCGCGCATTCCTTCGCCGTGATGTCCGAACCCAGACGCTTCTCGTCGCCGAGACGCGTGAGGCTCGGGTCTAGCATCGGTCCGAACAGCGCCTGCGCGGCAATGCGCACGTCGCCGCGATCGCGAGCGATAAAAGCAAGGCAGTTGGCCAGTTGCCCGCCCGCGTCGTGGCCCGCCACGCCAACCTTCTTGCTATTCCCGCCAAACGCGCGCGCTCTTGTCTGCACCCACAGCGCCGCGCGATGGGCATCTTCAGGCGCCGCCGGAAACGGAAACTGCGGCGCCAGCGAATAACCGACCGAAACCACCAGTGCCGGTAAGTGTTCTGCGAAATAACGTGCGGCGTAGTCGGCCTGATCGATCGATCCCTTGGTGAAACCGCCGCCGTGAAAATAAAGCAGTACTGGCAGTGCGGTTTTCTGTAAATGCCGGTACAAACGCAACGTTATGTCCTGGGCGTGCCCTTCGATCTGCACGTCAGTGACCTCAAGTGCCGTGCTGTCAGCTTGTGCCGGGCCGCTGCCGGCGGGCACAAAGGAGTACGGCGGTTTAAATGCATCCATGTCGAGCCGCGCAATGCGCATAGAACTTCAATGGTGCGAATTGTGGGTTCGGCAGACTCGTAAATAAATGCCTATAATCCGGCAACACAATTCGGCGCCCCTGAACAATCGAATGCGATTGCTCTGCGGATTCGATTCCTGCTCAGTGCGCCCGCCCCTTTCTGGAGGTTTGCAATGGACCGGCTTCAGGCCATGCAAGTGTTCACGCGCGTCGTCGACACCAACAGCTTTACCCGTGCGGCGGAAACGCTCGACCTGCCGCGCGCATCGGTTACCACCATCATTCAGAATCTCGAAGCGTTCCTCGGCACGCGCCTGATGCACCGGACCACACGGCGTTTGTCGCTCACGCCGGACGGCGCTGCGTATTACGAACGCTGCGTGCGCATCCTGGCGGACGTCGAAGAGACCGAAGCCAGCTTCCAGAGCGGCAACAAGAAGCCGCACGGCAAGCTGCGCATCGACATGCCGGGATCGATCGGGCGCTTGCTGGTGATCCCTTCTTTGTGTGAATTCCACACGCGCTACCCGGACATCGACCTGCAGCTGGGATTGACGGACCGGCCCGTCGACCTGTTGCAGGAAGGCGTGGATTGCGTTGTACGTGTGGGTGCGTTACAGGATTCGTCGCTGGTGGCGCGGCGTATCGGTTTGTTCGAGGGCGTGACCTGCGCTGCCCCCGACTACATCGAACGCGCGGGCATGCCGACGTCGCTCGAGGACCTCGAGAATCACAAAGCAGTCAATTATTTTTCGAGCCGCACGGGGCGCACGATCGATTGGGCCTTCATGGTTGATGGCAAAGAAGTCGAAGTGAAAATGAAGGGCATTGTGTCGGTGAACGACGCCGATGCCTACGTAACTTGCGGACTGGAGGGTTTCGGTCTGATTCAGCCGGCGCTCTTCATGGTGCTGCCGCATCTGCGTTCGGGCCAGCTGGTTGAAGTACTGCCGGAGCTGAAGCCTTTACCGATGCCGATTTCCGCAGTCTATCCGCACAGTCGGCATCTGTCGCCTAAAGTCCGTGTTTTCGTAGACTGGATTGCCGAGCTGTTCGATCGTTGCCCGTTGCTGAGCGGGCGTGGCAGTCTGGACGCGATGTGTACGAAGCGTACTTTTGAAGAACGCGAATCCGCGCCGACGCTCGATACGCCGGTGATGACGGAATGGGTTGCCTGATTCGCACTAGTTGAAGTACAGAATCTGGAACAGTGAATTCCAACTGCGGCTCTAATGCCGCGGTTGCCCTGCAGTAACCGGCGGGGCGAGCACGTTATCGCGATTGTTCTGGAATCGCGACAATTCATTTCGCGAAAGTGCGATTTATCCGCACTGGCTCGAAGTCTACATTTCACCCTGTCGCGGCGCTGCTTGCGCTGCAAATGAATCGACAGGAGTGAATCATGAAACGCAATCTTTTGGCAGGTCTCGCTCTTTCGCTGCTGGCCAGCGCGCCGGTGTTTGCGCAAGGCAGTGCTGGTGGCGGGGGTATTGGTCGTGCGGGCACCTATGAAACGCAGCCTGCTCCGACTACGGGTGGGAAGACTCGCGCTGAGGTTCAGGCTGAACTGGTTGCGGCGTATCGGGATGGGTCGCTGCCCGCGTTGAATCGCACGTCGTACCCGAATAAAGGTTTGATTGGGCAGACGCAGGCTGCGCGCATTGCCTTGCAGGAAGGCAGAAATGGCAATGTGACGCGTGTTGCTGATGGGCAGTAAAGCGGCTACGCCGCGATGATTCGGTTTCCATAAGAAATTTTCATTGCGGTTTTTTCGTTTTTTTGTTTCGCTCTTTATCAAGGAGTACGTTATGACGCCGTCTGAACTCGATGATTGGGGTGTGGATGCGCCTGTTTGGACGCCTTATCGGGCGCCATAGCAATAGCGGTTTTTTTGCCTGTTTCGGCGGTATTGTTGTTGATCTGGGTCTTTTGGCCTTTCCTTGATTTGTTTGTGGTCTATTAGCGTTGCCCCTGTGCGGGGCGGCACCTACTTTTCTTTGCCTGCCGCAAAGAAAAGTAGGCAAAAGAAAGCGGCTTTACACCGCCAGCTCATAAGCGGGTCCCCCGCACAGCCACGGTAGTGGTGCATCTGGAATCTGTCGCCTCGCACCTTCAGCCCTAGTGACAAGGCAGTCATACCTCCGGCGGCGCTGCGCGCGCCGATACCCATTCCCCAAAAACCATCAGGTATGCCAGGCGCTCCGCCGGTTTCCCTGGTAGACCCGTCCGCGACGCACGCAGTGCGGAGTGGGAGCTGATGAGTGCTTTGTCAACGGCGCGGAGTGTGCGAGGACACAGATTCCAGATGCACCACTACCGTGGCTGCGCGGGGGACCCACTTATGAGCTGGCGGTGTGAGCCGCTTTCTTTTGCCTACTTTTCTTTGGGACCTATCCGTAATTTCGTGGGCGGGGCATATCATGAAGGATGGAAATCATGGATATGCCGATCATGAAGAAGAAACGTACCGTCGCCTCGCAGGCAGCGGCCCGAGGGCCGCTGCCTG
>NZ_JCAQOZ010000015.1:0-6740 GCF_059567945.1 Paraburkholderia sp. BGA-UO-ETr-F12
GTACGCCAGCTTCAAGACCATGCGCACCGTGCTGTTCCTCATCGCCGGAAAGCTCGACTTCTCAGCACTCAATCCGCATGCGTCGTGAGCCGCATTACCCACTCCATTTTTGAAAGAGCCCTGTTACCAGATGGTGTCAGTGCATACCTGGGAAGAAGAGCTTATCGTGAGCTTCATACAGGGTTCGATGCATGCGAAGACCAAGGCGCAGGTCCGTCGCCAGATGGTGGCCTGGTGGCGCGACCTGAAAAGCGGTCTGCGGAAGTCGACCCGCGAGGATCCGATTACGCTGGCCGAAGTCCAGCAGCTCAGCCTGCGCATGATCGCTGATCGCGTCATGTGTCCGTTCCTTGTGGACGACCGTTGCTCGATCTACCCGGTGCGACCGGCCATGTGCCGGGCCCACGTTGTGCCGGACGAACCGGAGCGGTGCGCCACGGAACCAGGCCGCGTCGGTGACCCCGAGGGAGGGATCCATCTCCTGGCCACGTTCGGGCCGGAATCGCCGCATCTGCCCTTTGACAGCTATTACCACGCGATGAAGCCGCTAGCGTTCGCGATGACAGGTGTTTTTGATCTGGCCGTACCATCGACTCCGATGGAAGGGCTCATGCTGGGCGATCTGCTCCCCCGGGTCTAGTGGTGTGCCGCAGTTGCGTGCGGCATTACATGCCCACTGCCGACGCCTGAGGTTTAAGCAGCAATGTCCGAGGTTTCAAGGGTGCTGCAGGATGTATAACCAACAGGGACGAGCGACGCCGACGTGGCGAAGAGTGCAAGCAGGTGGGTATAGTGGAATGCAGGCGCAGTGGCGCGATCGCGGACCCGACTTCAATGCGCCGTACGCGGGCGCACCGCTCGCCATCCAGGGGACGAAGAAGGCCCGCAACAAGTTCGGACTGGATGAGGGCAAAGAGGCGGTGACCGAAGTGCCGCTAAAGGACGGGTATTCAGTGCGCGGCGCACGGGGACTCAATAGCTGGGCAATCCGTCAGATGCTCGAGCAGCTGATGGATCTCAACCAGTCCGAGCGCCGGCAACTCGCCCGCACGTCACCGTATGCGCTGCGCCATGCGTTCGGCACGCAGTCGGTGGCCGCCGGCGTCCCGCTCGACGTCGTGCGGCGAATCATGGGGCACGCCTCGACCTGGTTATATGTATTGAACTAGACTAAATCTGACAGTGGTCGGTTTCTCGTGCTGATGTGCGCTGGCGCGAAGGGCGTAGCCCGAAGCGACAACGCACGCGGCAAACCGCAAGGAGTCCACCATGACTCAGGAACAGAAAGTTATCCGCGCCAAGGTCGGGATGCTGGAGCTGGCCCGGCAACTGGGCAACGTCAGTCAGGCCTGCCGTGTAATGGGCTATTCGCGCGACAGCTTCTACCGTTTCAAGGAACTGTACGATAAGGGCGGTGAAGCGGCCCTGCAGGAAATCTCCCATCATCGTCCGGTGCTGAAGAACCGCGTGGATCCGCAGGTCGAGGCCGCGGTGCTCGAACTGTCGCTGGAACTGCCAGCCTACGGTCAGATCCGTATCGCCAACGAAGTGCTCAAACGCCATGCCCTGAGCGTGTCGCCACAGGGTGTGCGCGGCGTCTGGTTGCGTCATGATCTCCAGACCATGAACCATCGTCTCAAGGCTCTGGAAGCCAGATCCGCCCAGGAAGGGATAGTACTGACCGAATCACAGCTAGCCGCGCTCGAGCGCGCCAAACTGGAAAAGGAAACACACGGCGAATTCGAATCGGAATGCCCCGGCTACTGCGGTGCCCAGGACACCTTTTACGTCGGCACGCTCAAAGGCGTGGGTCGCGTCTATCAGCAGACCTTTGTCGATACCTACTCGAAAGTGGCGTTTGCAAAGCTCTATGACCGTAAGACGCCGCTGCCGGCCGCCGACCTGCTCAACGATCGCGTCGTACCGTTCTTCGACTGCTACGGCATCCCGCTCGCGCGGGTGCTGACCGACCGGGGCACGGAGTATTGCGGCAACCCGGAACACCATGAATACGAGCTTTATCTGGCTGTGGAGAACATCGACCACACCCGCACCAAAGCACGTTCTCCGCAAACCAATGGCATCGTCGAGCGGCTACACAGGACCATGCTCAACGAGTTCTATCGCATCGCCTTCCGCAGGAAGATTTACGACTCGATCGCAGCTCTGCAGACCGATTTGGACGGCTGGCTTGACCAGTACAACAATGAGCGCGAACATCAGGGGCGATGGTGCTACGGCAAGACGCCTATGCGTACCTTCCTCGATTCACTCGAACTCGCCAGGGAGAAACTGATCCCTCACTGAACCGACTTTGTTACTTCGCTTTCCGACTACCTGTCAGATCAAGTCCAGGCTAATACAGGTTATAGGTGCGTGATTGCTGAGCAACTGCCTGCGCCACCATAGACCAGTCGCCACAATTTCTGCCCGCTTGATACCGCGTCGCATCAACAACCCCGCAGCATGCCACGCTATTTGCTCACGCCCAATTCCTCCTCCACGCGTGCAATCGTCTCTTCTAGCGCCTCTCTCGCACGCTCACCGTTCTTTGCTAGTGTTTGCCGCAGACGATCTTGACTGTCGTCTAACATGCCGAGTTCGCTTCGCAAGGCGATACTTGTCGTGATGGACACATCGGTTAATTTCCGCTGCGACTCCGCCATCGCCTTGAGAAAATCTAGCTGAGCAATCTGAAGCTCGCGAGAACTGGCCACTCGCTTGGCCGTCCACTGATCGATCTGCCCTTGTTGAAACGCGATCTGGTTAGCTACAAAATTCCATTTCTCGGGCGGTGGTGGACCTTCAAATAGCATCGACGTCTGGACTTGCACCCATCGCCCATGCTCTTCGATAGCCCGAGTAACGGTCTGCGCATTCGCTTGCAATTGCCCATAGACCACTTCAATAGCAGTGCGCTTGACTGACAGATCGAGATTAACAATCAGGAGCCGGTGCAACAGTGCGCCAGCGGCCGCGACAGTCTCCAAGCTGGCGACCGCATGCACTTTTGAGATCAATCCGACCGCATCGACAAACTTCCCTTGGATTTCAGATCGTGGAACGCTCGGATCGGCCATTGATCCAATCGAACTCATCGCGGAATACACAGCCTCGATAGCCGGGATATAGACGTCGCGCCTGAGCGTCATTTTGCGGTCAAGTGCGCTCTCCGAAGCATCATGTGTGAGCTTCCGGGCATTCTCGTCGGCAGTGTGCCGTAGTTGTTCGCGGTGTCGCCGGGAGAGGCCTAGGTTGGTAGCCAAGACTCCGATCACGGTTATGAAAGAACCGACGATACCCGACCAAACAACATTTGGAACCGACTTAAGCGAAGATGCCAAAGCACCAACGCCTGATGCTATTAGGTCCATTCAAACCCTCCGCAGGGAAGTTTCGAGTCCGCGAACGCAAGCGAAGGATGAACACTACGCTTCGATTGCATGTCTTTCCTAGTGAAACTTCGTTGTGTTCGTCATGCGAGCGTAGTAAAAGCCACGCATCTTCTCGATCATCGCCTCAGTATCTTTCGCACCGTTCGGAAACATTGTTCTGAACTCGTTTTGCACGTTGCGTTCGATAGCCTCGTGAAATTCGCGGTTCCAGCTATCCGTCCACCTGACAAACCATTGAACTACCCGCTTCTTGTTCACAATCCGTCGTCCTGTCACCTTTTTCTATTCCTTCGCTCGATTGGCTTCGGTGTACAACTCGCCAAGAATCACGCGAGCAACGCTTTCGACGGTAGGACCGCCGCGAGCGGGTTTTGAGCCGCCCCCGTTCATCTTGACTGTCATCCAGTCGTCCTTGTCGAGGCTATACGAACCTGTTACGTCAACGCCGTCGATCGTGACCGCGATATCGATCCAATACTTAGGCGTATTTTGTCGTTTCATTATTTGCCTCTTTTCCGCGACGTAGGGATCAAAGGGGGGAAATCTCGTCCAACGATAACGGTCTCCCGAGCGACAAGGCTTCGGAGGGAGCCGTCCCGTTGGCAAGCAGAGTCGCCCAGAAATTATTATCGAAACGAATGCGGTCGAGGGCAAGATACCTAACAATCCGGCATAGCTTCCATCGTGTGAACGAACTGGTCGATCTAGCCGAACCCTGCACGCCAAAGTGATCCTCCAACTCGTAGAAGGTAAGCGGATTCTTCTTGTCCCACTCGTCCGCCAAGAACGAGAGAACAGCCATTACTTCGTCCTCGGAGATTTCAAACTCGTTGCGGAACGGGAGGTGCCACGTGACTCCGTCGTGCAATGCTGGGTAGAGGTCGTTTGCCCATGCATACGCGTACCCACCAACCAATTCGGCATCGCGCTCGAATTGCTGTTGTTGGTGTTGCAACACCGTGAATTTCATCATCATGTACTGCTGTTTGGCGTCTGCCATACGATTATCCTTGTTCAAAGGTTAGCGGGGCTTCGAACCGTCGTCACCCATGATGCGCCCAAGCGCTATTATTTTGAGATTGACGCTCGCGACCGGCGCGAACGGCTTTTCTGAGTCGTCTACTGGATCGCCGGAGGTGTCCAACCCGCCCTCAGCGCCAAGATCTGCCACCGCGGCTCTTGCTTCTCGGACATCTGCTTGCAGTAGGCCCAGATTTGAACGATTCCATCTGCAAACTGTTTTCGTTGCAGGTCGTGTCCGGCCTTGAAGTTGGCCGCCAGAGTGAGGAGTCGAGCTTTCCCACTTAGCTTCGGGCCAAAGAGTGAACGTATGCGACTAGCGAGATTGGCGACCGCCGTCTTCAGTTTTTCGTCCTCGGAATCGATCGCGATCTGCCCCAATTTATTGAGGGTTGACGTGATCGACGCTTCCGCATCCATGATTTTCATCATGTCGGCTTATTCTTTTTTGTCATCCGTTTTGCTCATGGATTTTTCCCTGTCGCGCGACCGAGGCCGCTTTTCCTACTTGCTCGGCTTCGCCGGCTTGACGGCAGGCATCGGGGGCGGTTTGTGATTCACCGGCGGAAGGTTTGCCCCCTTCTCGACATTTCTCGGTGGCGGGGTGGGAATCGTGGGCTTTTGGCTATTCGTCATGGTCATCACCATAGTGGTGTCTTAAATACTGATCGGCGCGTTGCTCTGCTTTTTCAAGCAACGTCGGGTTGTCAGGCAAGCCTCCAAGCGGGAAATGTGACTTGAGAGTCTTCGCAGTTTTGGCCTGAAGATCGACTCGCGCTTTGCTAATTTCCGCTTCGGTCAGCGTCCCATCGGCGATCTCACACCATTTTGCCTCCGCCCAATTTTGATGTAACCGATACTCGTGCGCGCAGGCGGAAGAGGCGCGAACGCGCGCGGAAAATGGGAGAAACCTACTCGTCGCCCCAATGAGATGCGTGACGACGATAATGCCACTCCAGAGCAATGGGAACTGTTTGAACACCGCCCAAATACCGAGGCTACCGGTCGACGTCACCGAAAGGGCTACGTTCGTTCGCCGCTCGAGAAGCGCAGAGCGTTGGGAATATCCCTCGAGAAAATATCCATGGGACACAAGTTCATACAGGGTTCGCCAAAATCTTTGTTGTGGATTCACCTTCGGCCTCGCCTATCACTTCGTTGGCTTCGGCGGCTTAACAACCGGCATCGGCGGCGGACGTCGGAGCACGGGCGGCAACGAATCACCGACGACACCGCGAGGGATATTTGGTCGCGGAACAGGTTTGTCATTCATACGTGTGTACTCCTCGATGTGTAGATGCTTTTCCCTAGCTAACCGTTGTTGGACCTGCAATATGCGAATACGGCGTCATGCAAGGCCCTCGGCGACATCCTCTGGAGGTCGTCGCCCTCATACACCTGCGCGATCACCTCAGTGCGCCGTGCAGCAAGGTCAGCGTCAACGTCCGTCGGCCGCGCACCGAGCGGGACGGCGGCCTCCGCCACCTGTTGCTTGACGCCGTTGTCACGTGAACGAGCGGCAGCCGCGGCCTCGTTCGCCCAATAGGCACACGTTTTCATTTGATGGGGCCTGTAGCCAATTTGTCCGGCAATCTCTTGTACGCCGTTCGGAGCTTCTGCGCGAGCTGCGCCGACCGTGAGCACGGACGCAAGTAAGGTGATCATGTATCTCATTGCGCTTTTCCTAGAACTCTTCAGTCCAAGATGTGCCATCGGCTTTGGTGATCGTGATCTTTAGATGGTCGGTCACATTGAGCTTGACCTCGTCATGAAAACCCAGTCGCATGTTGTCGAGAAACTGAAGCTGAAACTCTTCGGGGGTGCTCTCCGGTGAAAGCCGAACATGCGCAATGTTGCTTGCGGCGGCGACCTTCTTTGCACCGGATTGAAGGTCATGTGGACTCACGGTAATCGCTCCAGCTGCCCCAATGTCCATGATGCGGTATGCGATCGCTGCGACGTCCTCTTGTGCCAGCTTTGATGTCGTGTACCGCCGACACTCAACGATCAGGAAGGCATCGCTTCCTTCAACCACGCCTTTAGCGTCAATCTCCCAACTTGTACCGGTGAGGTTGCCTGGCATGTCCTGCTTCCCTTCGACCGCGGATAAGCCAAAATCGTTAGCAAACCGATCGAGCAGAATCTGCGCGACTTCCTCGTAATGTGTTGAAGTGATAGTCACGGTGCTTCTTCCCCTTCGTTAAGTGCGTATTTCGGACGAAGGTGACCGGCCGTTTCGGGATCGTGACCGGCGATTTCGGCAACGTGACCGACCGTTTCGGGAACGTGACCGAACGGACCGGACGACAGGACTGGCGTTGCGCA
>NZ_JCAQOZ010000016.1:0-4803 GCF_059567945.1 Paraburkholderia sp. BGA-UO-ETr-F12
TCGCCGACCACGCGATCAACCGCGTTGACGAACTCATGCCGTGGGTCGTTGCGGACCAGCTTCGCGCAAACGCCTGAAGATCCCGCGCGCCTGTCAAGACGGCGCTCGTGCAGCGCTTACGCCACAACCACGCTCGGAACATCATCATTTCGCCACGCAACCGCGCCCAACTTGCGGTCGCGATACCAGATTTCAACGACGGGTGCCATGAACCGTTGGTGCTCTTCGCCAGACCAAACCTGACGCAACCGCGGCAAGACGCGATTGTCGTAAAAGTGCAGGTAGTAAGCGCGACGATTTGGCAACGTATAGGTGCAGAAACGTTTGAAGTGCGCGCTCAGCGTATCTATGTCAAAAGGCGACCATACCCACGTCAGCATATGAAGGTCCGCCTCGTCATCGCACAGACGCTCTAATAGTTGGTATTGCGGCCCTATCTCATTCTGTAGCGCCGACTCGTCGATCGCAATGATGTATGGAGCAATGTCTGCAAACGATTCCAGTACAGAACCAAACGGGCAACTATCCGTTACCCTTGCTGCCCCAGTCAACATGCAAAGAATGCCTCCATGCCACAAGGACCGATGATGCACGTGGCCAGCTGGACGCAGATCAGCTCCGTCGCCATACGAAGCATGCCTAACGGAATGCGCATGCACTGATCACAGCGATTCAAAGGGAATAGGTCGGCCTATTTTCGATCGGGGTCCGCCAGCATCCCTAGCCGGACACCAGCACCGGCTTTCCATGCTCCTTCGCGAGTTGCCTTGGAAGGCGGACCATCAGAACATAGATGCGAACGAGCAGACCTGCAAACCACAGGGCCACGGGCATACCCAATACCGCCAGAAAAAACAACACGCCGTTCGTGCCAAAACCGGAGCTCAGAAGCCGATTTAATATCAGGTAGAACGGTGCGACACCAGAGACGATCCAATAGTAAATCTTCGGAAATGGAGAACGCTCGTTGTGGAGCTTATCGAACAGCATCATGCCGGGTTGAATCTGAAAGCGAAGCTCAGATCCTTGATCGACGAAAGCCCGGTCAACGAAAGAGGTCGTGGTGATCGTATGAAAAACGCTTCGTTTGATGATAGCTAGCCAATACAACGTCAATGCAACGCCACCCAGAAGCCCTGGCCATCTCGCCAGAGGTTGCATAGGCGCAAAGACGAAATAGTAAAAGTAAGCAAATATGCCGAAAAAGAAATAGACAGCAAATACGCCGATCGACTGTACTAACCCACACACCCACAGCAAATTCGTGCGGCGGTACATCATGTAAATTGCGAAGGGGGTGAGGAAACACACCAGAGTGACCAGCATCCCGATTTTCCACGGCCATCCGGATACCGACAAATCGTCGGCGTAGGCCGCGTACGAAACGCCGGTGCCGAGCAAAGGCAAGAGCAGGCTCATTGGTGCGACTTTTTTCACCGTATCCCACAACGGATCTTTATGCACCGCTTGTGGCTTCGCTATAGAGTGTGCTTGTGGCATCTTTGCTTTTTTCCAGTGGACGCCTGTTACGGCATGTACATCATTGGGTACGCATCATAGTCTTTGGGCATCAGCTTTTCCAAGTACTCGGCCGATTGCTTCAAGTGCTCGCCCACCCACTTATACGCGGCTGTCACGTGCCCGGTAGCATTTGTTTTTTTGTCGAGCCAATCGAGCCCGTAGCCCACTGCAATTGCCACGACGATTGTCCCGACGACGATAGCGGCAACGGGTACGGCAACTGTCCCGGCAACGCCTGCGACGATCGCGCCCACGACGACTGACGCGATTGTCGCGCTCAGTCCGGCCTTTGCGAGGTCGATCGTGATCTTTCCCAATAGATCCTCAAAGTGCTTTACTCGCTTGCCGTCCGGACCGATCCTTTGATAGTCGTGTAGCCACTCGGCAACGTCGAGCCCGATTGTAAAAATCAGTGCTATCAGGCCGGCCTTTTTAGCTGCCCCTCTGACCCCCTCCATTGCTGCGGCTGCCCCCGACTCAACACTACCGGCGCCGCCCGCGATCGTGAGGACTTTTTCGTTTTTTACGCCATAGCGTGCCGCCGTTATCAGCTTCCGCAATCTCGGGTTTCCGGTGAACACCACATACACTCGTTCACCGACATTTTTGTGGATCACCTTGGTCAATCTGAACTTCTCCGACCAGAGTTCGGTGATCCATTGCTTATTGTCGTTCAGGAAAGCGGTAGTACCGGCCAACTGACCTATGAGCCAATTGCGGGTCGCGATCTTATTCGTGTCGAGGGCTGTCTCTTCGTCCCCACCCATCGCAAGTGCCTCGAGAATCTCCTTCGGGATGGATTTCATATCGACTTCGAAGATGTTTGCTTCCTGGGTCGGTTCGACGGTCGTTCGAGGCGCCAGCTTGATCGGCAACGGGCATGTCCACAGTTGATTGGCTTGCAACTGATCGGCGGGTGAGGGCGGTCGCAAATAGTCGCGGATCGACGCTTGAGGATATGCTGTCAGCGGCGAACTGTTTGTCGCCCAAAGGGGCGACGTAGCGCTTGCAGGATGGCTCGCCGGGTTAGTGCCGATCGCAATTATTATCGGCTCAGGTTTGGCTTTCGGCGCAGGGTTGCTGCTCAGGAGCCCAAAATCCACCATGGAGTAGCGCTGATAGATCTTGCCATCCTGTTTAAGAATCAACTCACCTTTGAAATCACGGCTGATCCAAAGGTGAAAGCGCTGACCGTCCTGGAATTGTCCCTGTTTGACGCGCTTTTTCTTGGCCACGTCATAGATCCAATCCTCTGTTGCTTCTACAGTGTAACTGGCTCCTTTCTTCACCTGGATATCGAAGATCACGTCCCGATGCTTGCGAAGAAGCACGGTGATATCGCTTTCGGCCCAACACTCGACTGGCTCACCCGGTAAATCAATGCAGACGGTGTGTTGAATCAAAGGGCGGTTACCCATGCTTATTCTCCGCTCCGCTTAATCTGGTCGGCCACGAACTTGCCGAAATCGATGCCTTTCAACTCGCCTTTTCCTTCTCCGTCCAGGACAACGTTGTGTACCACCCCGTCCTCGGAGGCGAGCTTGATAGGTTCCCCCTGCGGTACGTTGCCCTCAGCGTCCATGTAACGGATTCGCATGTCTGCTTTCTTCCCTTCCGAGTTGTAGGTTCGATCAAGACTCGTCGGACCGCTGAACGCGTGCTGCGCTCCCTTGATGTCGATTTTGCCCGGCGCATGAATCTCGATGTTGCCGCCGGAAATGCGCACGTACGCGCCCCCCGCCGTGAGAAGAATTTCCTGCTTGGCAGCCGCATCGATTTTCTCGGTCGCGGAGAGCAACTTCAGCGTCTTCTGGGCGGTGATTTCAAGGTTATCGCCTTGTGCCTGGATTTCGACTTTTCCTTTCCCCGCGAAAAGCTTCATACCCGCGTTCTGTACGAACAGGCTGATCTTTTCGGCGACGCTCACGAGCAGCGACTTCCCTGTCGCAATGTGCGTGCTCTGGCCGCTGACCAGGTTGACATGCTCGGTCGCGGCAACGTGTGCTGACCGTTGTGTCGACATCCCAATGCCCGCCGGCGCCGCGAACAGCATGATCGGCTCCTTGAAGCCGTTGGCATTGCCAGTGCCGCCGCCAGCGGTATTGCCACCACTACCTGTTGCGCCCGCTACGCTGTTCTGCGTTGCATCGGTAAAGGTTTTTAGCGAGTCGCGAGCGTCTTTCAGGCTTTCGGCCTGGTGGGTTTCGCTCGCCTGGGAGAGTGCATCGATCACACTTTCTGAATTGACGAGTTGGCTGTTTGCTTCACGTACGTCGAGGGGCTGGCTTGATGGGCTGGCCGTTGGGTGCGTCGATACGTACAAGCCTTGACCTGCTCTCACGGCGCCGTACGCATCGGACTTCAGGTCGAAGCCGCTACCAAGGTAGGCGCCACGCGAGTTGCCGGTCTGCGCGATCAGATAGCCGAGATGAAGCTGAGAGTTCGTGCTCGTGCTGTAGAGCTGCACGCGGTTCTGGCCGGTGGCATCGTCCATCACCATCTGGTTATATCCGCTGCCTTGGTATTCTTTGGACTTGTAGCCTGAGAGGATGCCGTTCGAATGCCATTCGGGAGTCTTTGCGCCGTTGTAGACGCGACCGGTGACGAGCGGCTTGTCGCAGTCGCCGTCGAGGAACGACACGATGACCTCTTCGCCGATGCGCGGTACGTGTACGCTGCCGTGGCCGCCGCCGGCGTGCGATTGCGCGACGCGCATCCAGCACGACGCGTTTTCGTCGCCGGGATTCAGTCGGTCCCAGTGCATCTGGACTTTGACCCGGTTCAACGAATCCGTGAAGACCTCTTCGTTCTGCGGCCCAACCACGGTCGCGGTCTGCATACGCATCTCGGGTTTCTGATGCTCGAGTGGACTGCGGAATGGGACGGTTCTGCGCTGGGCTTCGACGGCAGCCATGAAGAAGCCTTCGCTGCCATCGCTGGCCTTGATCAACAGCGACGCGTCCGTGCCATGCGCGGCGCGGGCGGCCGCGATGATTCCATTCAGGCTATGCGGGAAGTCCGTCGTGCCGTTCGACACCGGCAGGTTATTCTCGATCACCCACTCAATGCCGATGACGGCAAACTGCCGCTCCTGCTCGCTGCCCGTGCTGTGGTCCGGATGATCCTGCAGTTCGAACCAGCGCCCCGTATCGATGCGGCGGACCGCGCCCACACCGTGGAAACGCTTCGCACGGGACTCCCACTCTTCCATGCGGATCTTCGACAGCTGATCGCCGCGGTCCTGCTGGCCGTACGTGTAGGCGCCCGTGTACTCGTACACCT
>NZ_JCAQOZ010000017.1:0-43299 GCF_059567945.1 Paraburkholderia sp. BGA-UO-ETr-F12
CATGCAGCTCACGACTGGAAGACGGCCATGAACCAATTCGCTATCCTCTATCAGGATCGCTTCATCAGATCACCCGTGTAATTCTCCAAACGCCTTAAACACGGAAATTCTGACACCCCTGCGGTGTGAGCCGCTTTCTTTTGCCTACTTTTCTTTGCGGCAGGCAAAGAAAAGTAGGTGCCGCCCCGCACAGGGGCAACGCTAATAGACCGATAAGAAATCAAGGAAAGGCCAAAAGCCCAACAACAGAACCCCCCCAAAAAAACCTTTACACCAAAACCCCCCTCTCGCGAGCAAGCGTCAACGCCGTATCTTCAATCATATCCTCCTGCCCACCGACCAACCGCCTCCTCCCCATTTCAACAAGAATATCCCGTGCCGGAACCCGATACTTCGCTTCAGCCCGCTTGGCAAACAGCAAAAACGACGAATAAACCCCCGCATACCCAAGCGTCAACGCATCGCGATCGATCCGGATCGGCGCATCCATAATCGGCACGACAAGATCCTCGGCAACATCCGAAATCCCAAACACATCGACACCCGTCTCAATCGCCATCCGCTCGCACACAGCGATAAACACTTCCATCGGCGTATTGCCGGCACCAGCGCCAAGCCCCGCAGCCGCCGCATCGATACGATTGGCCCCCGCAGCAATAGCCGCGATCGAATTCGCAACCCCCATCGCAAGATTGTGATGGCCATGAAACCCCAACTCGGTCTCAGGTTTCAACGCAGCACGAACCAAGCCAATGCGCGCAGTCACATCGTCTGGCAACATATAACCGGCCGAGTCGGTAATGTAGATACAGTTCGCACCGTACGACTCCATCAGCTTCGCCTGCTTGACGAGCTGCTCGGGCGGCGACATGTGCGCCATCATCAAAAAGCCCACCGTGTCCATCTCCAGCTTGCGGGCAAGACCTATGTGCTGCTCGGACACGTCCGCTTCCGTGCAATGCGTCGCCACACGAATCGTGTGCACGCCAAGCCCGTGCGCCATACGCAAATGCTCAACCGTGCCGATGCCCGGTATCAACAGCGCAGACACCCGGGCCTGTTTTAGTTCTTCAATCACGGCGCTTAAATAGGCCTCGTCGGTATGCGCCGGAAATCCGTAGTTAACCGATGCGCCACCCAGACCGTCGCCGTGCGTGACTTCAATGAGCGGTACGCCAGCGGTGTCGAGACCGCGCGCGATCGAGCGCATCTGGTCGAGTGAAATCTGGTGACGCTTGGGATGCATGCCGTCGCGCAACGTCATGTCGTGGACGGTAATGCGGGTTCCTGCTAATGACATGGGAGCTCCTTACGCAGTGGCAGGGGATGCGGCAAGCATCTGTTGGGCAAAGACTTCAGCGGTACGCGCTGCGGCTGCGGTCATGATGTCGAGATTGCCGGCATATTTCGGCAGATAGTCGCCGAGACCTTCGACTTCCATGAACACAGACACGCGGCGGCCGTCGAACACAGGACCGTTTTTCAACGTATAGCCGGGCACGTACTGGCGTACTTCATCGATCATCGCGTGCACGGAAGCCGTGATCGCGTCGACGTCCGGCTCGCTCTCAGTCAGGCAATGGATCGTGTCGCGCATAATCAACGGCGGCTCGGCCGGATTGATCACGATGATCGCCTTGCCTACCGCCGCGCCACCGATCTGTTCGATCGCGAGCGACGTGGTGCGGGTGAACTCGTCGATGTTCTTGCGCGTGCCGGGGCCGACCGAACGCGACGATACGGTCGCGACGATCTCGCCATACGCCACGCGCTGTACGCGTGAAAGGGCGTACACCATCGGAATCGTCGCCTGGCCGCCGCAGGTGACCATGTTGACATTCATGGCGTGCTGGTCGATCTGCGCAGCGAGGTTGACCGGCGGCACGCAGAATGGGCCGATCGCGGCAGGTGTCAGGTCGATCACGCGCACGCCGCGCGCGGTCAGCTTGTCGGAATGCTCGCGGTGGACATACGCGGAGGTGGCGTCGAAGGCGATACGAATATCGTCGGAGGCCAGATGGGGCAGCAGGCCGTCAATGCCGTCGGCCGTCGTTTTCAAACCCATCTCGCGGGCCCGTGCGAGGCCGTCGGAATCCGGGTCGACACCGACCATCCACACGGGTTCGAGTACCGCGCTGCGGCGCAGTTTGTACAGTAGATCGGTGCCGATATTGCCGGGCCCGATCAACGCGCATTTGATCTTGCTCATTCAATGCATCCTCAAGGAAAAGACGGTGAAGCGCTCAGACGAAGTGCTCGGATGAATGCTCAGATGAAGCGCACCGAACAACTGCCGATACCTTCGATCCGCATGTGCAACTGGTCGCCACGGGTGACAGGAATCAACGCCGCCAGCGAACCCGACAACACCACTTCTCCGGCGAGCAGTGGCACACCGAGGTCGCCCAGCGTGTTTGCAAGCCACGCGACTGCATCGGCGGGGTGACCTAGCGCGGCGGCGCCGAAGCCTTCCGCGGCACGCGCGCCGTTCTTATCGAGCACCATGTGGCAGGCCGCGAGATCGAGCGTATGTGGCGCGACGCGTTCTTCGCCAAGCACGTAGACGCCGCATGACGCGTTGTCGGCCACCGTGTCGCCGATGCGAATCGCCCAGTCGCGGATGCGCGAATCGACGATTTCGAAGCACGCGCCGACCGTTTCGGTTGCCGCAAGCACGTCGTCTCGCGTGATGCCCGGACCGCGCAGATCGTCTTTCAGATAGAACGCTATCTCGCCTTCCGCGCGCGGCGCGATCAGCTTGTCGATCGGGATGTCCTCGCCGGCGACATAGTGCATGCCGGAAAGCAGCACGCCGAAATCCGGCTGGCGCACGTCGAGCATGTCCTGCACGGCCTGGCTCGTTACGCCGATCTTCTTGCCGACAATGGTTTCGCCGGCTTGAATGCGGCGGGCGACGAAGTGCTGCTGCACGCGGTAAGCGTCGGCAAGCGACAAACCCTCGGCGCGCGCCGAAAACGGTGCGATCGGCGCACGCTCGTGCCATGCGCGGTAAAGCTCGTCGTCGAGCGTGGTATGTAGTGTCGAAGTCATGGCGGGCGCGATTAGAAAGTAAAAAGCGCCGGGGCTGGACCTGAATCCGTCCCCGGCCGTGGTTTCGTTAGCGAGGCAACGAAATCAGTTGCCCGCGCCGCGAATCGCATCCGGCGAGAAGTACGCTTCGGTCAGTTGCGAGCCGCGTGTGAGCACCGGCATCGGTTCCTGATTCGACAGACGGTCCGCGTAATAAGCACCCGAGATCAGATCGTGATAGAACACGGCGGTCGAGTAGAACGATTTGGCGTCGTACGCGTAGAGCGTCGGGGCAAGGTTGGTGCGCCACAGCGTGCCGCGTGCGTCGTAGTTGTCTGCGGCGACTGCGTTCCAGGTGTCCTCGTCGAGATACAGCACCCGTTTCGCGTATTGATGGCGATAGCCGGACTTGAGCGTAGCCTGCAACACCCACACGCGATGCAGTTCGAAGCGCATGTATTGCGTGTTCTCATGGCCCTTTGTCAGCAGATCGGTGTATTTGATCGACGGGTCCATCAGCTTGTAGTTGTCATACGGCACATACACTTCGCGCTTGCCGAGGATCTTCCAGTCGTAACGTTCGCCCGAACCGTTGAAGAGGCGGTCGTCGTCGACGGTACGAAAGCCTCCCGGTCCTTCGGGCTGGTCGAAGCCGAACTCGGGCGCCTGGCGTACGCGCCGCGTACCGGGGTTATACGACCATGTGCGGCGGGTGTCGGAGCCTTCCTGGTCCCACATTTCGTAGCCGGTGATGATCGTGCCGCGATCCGAGAGCGGCAGCATGGTGGTCTGGCGGAAGAAGCTCTTCGCGTTCAACGGGCTCTTCGGATCGAAATGGTCCGCGCTGCGCGGTCCGTAAATCGCGTACTGCACCTTGCCCCACGCGATATTGCCGTCGGGGTAGACCACCGCCTGGTCGTAGGTCGCGGTTTCGCCTTCGACCGCGGACGCGAAGCGCAGATTCCACATCGCCTCGACGCCGTTTTTCGGCACCGGGAACGGCGTGACCGGCGGAAAATCCTTCAGGCCGTTCTGGTCTTTCGTCATCGTGGTGTTGGGCGAGTACAGGCGAATGTCCTTGTACACGGCGTCGCCATAGCTGAAATCGCGGTGGCTCGGGTAGACCGGAATCTTGAAGCTGTCGGCATACTTCTTGAGCAGCGCTTTTTCGCCATCGGTGAGACGCGCTTCGTGCTGCTGCATGTTTTGCGCGGTGATCACGAAGAGCGGCTTCTCGTTCGCATACGGATCGGGGAAACGCTGGCCCGGCTTGTAGTCGACGCCCGGTGGCGTGCCGAACCATTTGCCGCTCCACGCGGGGATCGTGCCGTCGGCGTTGCCTGCGCGCTCCGCGCCCATCGGCGTGAGCGGGCCTTCGAGTTTGGCGAGATCTTCCGGGCTGGTTTTGGCAAACGACGGGGCACCCAGTGTGACGGCGAGCGCGGCGCCCGCCGCGAACACGCAGACACGCAATGCGGGATTGAAAATTCGACTCATGACCAAATCCTCTTGCAGTAAAAAGACGGCTGATTCAAAGGGTGATACCTGCCGCAAAGCGCCCAAAGCGTGCGATACGCGCAATGCTCGCAATACGCGGGGCGCTTTGCAGCGTCAGAACGAGTAAGTGGCGGTGGCGAGCACGTAGTCGCGGTCGGCAAGCGGGCGATTGTTCGGGTCCGGCGTGCCGAGGAATTTCGCGTACACGATCCCGAGTTTCAGGTTGCTCAGACGCGTGAAGTTCACCCCCACTGTCACGCGGTGGTCGCCCACGCCGGTCAGCGAACCGAGCGCGCCGCTTAGCGCGGATTGGCCGGTGAAATCGTCGGCATAGGTGATCGGTACGTCGACGTCCCAGCCGCTGAAGACGTTCTTGTAGCTGAGCGTCCATGCCACCTCGAAGGCGGCGGAGTTGCGCGTGCTGGTGAGCGTCGTCGAGCCCATGACCGGCGTGATGTTGCCGGCGTGCACATACGAGATTTCGCCCACCAGCGTTTGCGACGCGGCAAGGAAGGTCGGTCCGATCGAATAGATCGCCGAGAGATTGGACTGCCAGACGTCGCCGCGCGTCGCCTGAGGCCCGGTGGGGGTATTCACGAGCACTGCGGCGCCTTGCCGGTACGACGTTTCACCCGCGACGTTCACGCCGTTCAGATCGGTCGAGAAGCTAAGGCCGGTGAGCTTGATGTGGTCGAAGTACTTTTGCTGGTACTGCAGTGTCGGGAAGTACGTCGTCACCACACTCGGGTTCATGTCGTTGTAGTGCAGGTAGTACGCGCCGAGCTCGGTGTCGCCGAAAACGCGCCAGCGCGCGCCGACGCCCCACTGGTCGTCGCCGTTCGGGCGGATGTCGTTGCCGCGCGGAATCCGCATGCCGCCTGGCCCGATGATGTATTGCGCGCCGGGGCCGACGACGTCTGAGTAGCTCCAGTAGCCGCCAGGCGGCACCAGCCTGTTAGGCTCGAACGCGAACTGGTAGTAGCCGAGCAGGCTGAAGTTCGGCGCGAGTTGCCATTGCGTCGAGATCTGCGGCACCGGCAGCAGGATATCTTTGACCTCCGCGCCGGCCACATACGACGCGGTGGCATTGGAGGGCCCCTGGGCGCCCGCGATATTCGGAAAGAACACGCTCTCGCCCCATGCGACAACCTGTTCGCCGACCTTGACGTTCAGGCTCGTGCTGCCCAGGTGGATGGTGTCGTACGCGTACGCCGCGAGCAACTGCGGATAGCCGCCGGCAAAGTAGCTTGCGTCGCTGGTGAACTGGTTGTACGCGCCGCTGTGGTTGACGGTGTAGGGCGCGTTGTTGCTGTTCGGGTGCTGGTAAGCCTGATCGTAGAACACATTGGCACGCACGAAGACCCCCCAGTCGTCGTGCTTGAGGTTCACCTCGCCCAGCAGGCTCACCTGGTTCTCGATCAGCTTGTTCTTCGCGAAGTTGCGGTCGCCGTCGTCGCCGTTGATGTTCGCCGGCGTGAGCAGATTGCCACTCGGCGAGCGGGTGCGCATTCCGAGGCCGTAGCCGAGCGTGAAGGTGTAGTCGAGTGTGGTGTCCGCGCCGAGATTGACGGTGTCGCCCGCGTAGGCGGGCGTGGCGAAGGTCGTCATCGTTGCCGCCGACGCCGCTGCCAGCACGGCGAGTCTGCATGCCGCGCACACTGCGCGCATTGCCGGTGCGCGCGCTTGTGTTCCGTTGATCTGCATCCTGTCTCCTCTGTGGTCACGTCTGAAATTTGTTGTGATCAGAGGTTAGGGGGCACGTGCGGCGCGAGAATCGTCAAAACGGACTAGTCGCTTGCCCCAGGGATGCGAGGTGGGCGCGCGTGAATGCGTCTATGAGTGGGTGGCGAACGCCTTGTGCAGATCGGTGGCGGCGAGAAAGGCGGGCACTTCGCCGCCGCCTTCGAGAATCAGGTTGCTGCCCGAGGCATAGGCGGCGTGCGGCGAGGCGAGGAACAGGCACGCGGATGCAACATCGCCGGGTTTCGCGAGACGGCCGGCGGGAATCGTCGCGGCGATGCTGGCGAGAGCGGACGCGGCATCCGCCGTGGAGGAACCCGTGTGGCCGCTCGTGGCGGCTTCTGTTTCGACGAGGCTCGGGCTGACCGCGCACACGCGAACCTTGGGTGCCCACTCCACGGCGAGCGAGCGCACTGCATTCAGCAAACCCGCTTTCGCCGCACCGTAGGCTGCGGTTCCCGGAGAGGGCCGCAAACCGCTCACGCTGCCGATGAACAGCAGGACGCCGCCTTCCGCTTGCTGCTGCATCAGCGCATTCGCTCGTTGCGCGAGATGCAGCGGCGCCAGCAGGTTCAGGCGGATGACGGCTTCGGTAAAGCGCGGCGAGGCCTGCGCAGCGAGCGCGAACGGCGCGCCGCCCGCGTTGTTCACGAGCACGTCGAGCCGGCCCGTTTCGCGTTCGATCCGCGCGAGCATGGCGTCGACGGTGTCGATATCGCGTACGTCCGCGGCGAAGAAACGTGGAGCGTTTTCAGGCATACCCGCAGCCGCGCTTGCGGGTGGTGTGCGTCCGCATACATAAACCGTTGCGCCCGCCGCCTGAAACGCCTGCGCGATGGCCGCGCCTATTCCCTTGGTGCCGCCCGTCACCAGCACCACCTTGCCGCTGAAATCGAACCCTGTCATTGCCGCTGTCTCCGTCTGTCCATGTGGGCCCGATGGTAGGAGAAATGCGGCGCTGCCTCGTAGTCTGAAAAGACGATGCCTCGCTGTGGATTCAAAGGGATGATGCTTTCGCTGGCGACCCTCATACAATCTGCCGCGCCCAACGAGCGCGGCGCGAGCTAGGAGACAAGCGCGCATGAACGCAACGCCTACCGAGTCCCAACACGCCGGAGCGCCTAGTAAGTCCGGCAGCGCATCGCAATCCTTGCAGGCGCCCAAAGGGATATTCACGGAAGTCCCCGGCGGCCTGACACTGCATCACTTCGAAGCCGGCAGCGGCGCACCCGTTGTGTTCATCCACGGCAGTGGCCCTGGCGCGAGCGGCTTCAGCAACTTCAAGTACAACTACCCGCAGTTCGCCGCGGCAGGGTTCCGGGCGATCGTGGTCGATCTGCCGGGCTACGGCGCGTCGTCGAAGCCCGCGGATGTGAACTACACGCTCGATTTCTTCGTCGACGCGTTGCGCGCGCAACTCACGGCGAACGGCATCGGCCGGGCCACCTTGCTCGGCAATTCGCTCGGCGGCGCAATCGCGCTGCAATACGCGCTCGATTATCCCGACGACGTCGACAGTCTGATCATGATGGCGCCGGGCGGTGTCGAAGAGCGCGAAACCTACTTCAGGATGGAAGGCATCCAGAAGATGGTGTCGCTCTTCACCAACCGCCAGATGAACCGCCTGACGATGCGGCAGTTGCTGGAACTGCTGGTGTACGACCGCAGCCTCGTCACTGACGCACTGGTCGAAGAACGGCTGAGCGTATGTGAACAGCAGCCGCCGGAAGTACTGTCGACCATGCGCGTGCCCAATCTGACTGAACGGCTCGGCGAACTCAAATGCCCGGTGCTGGGTTTCTGGGGCACGGACGACCGCTTCAATCCGGCCAGCGGCGCAATGCGTTTTCTCGAACACTGTGCCGACGCGCGCTTTGTTCTGATGAATCGCTGCGGGCACTGGGTGATGGTCGAGCATCGGCGTTATTTCAATCGCGAATGCCTGGAATTTCTCGCGGAACGGCGCGCCGTTTGAGGCATCCTTCGGATGCGGCGCGCCAGGGTGAACGGCTCGACGGGAGTGCCCGGCACGAGCCGCTCAAGTTCGCACGCCGCCGCAACCCCAACTACAACATGACAACATGACGGAGACGGTATGACATTCCCTCATCAACTATTCGACATGAGCGGCAAGGTGACCGCCATTACCGGCGGCGCGCGCGGCATCGGTGCGCAGACTGCCCGCACCCTGGCGGCGGCCGGTTCGGCAATCGCGGTGCTCGACGTGCTGACGGAGCCGGGCGAGAAACTGGTCGCCGAGATCAACGAGTCGGGCGGCCGCGCGGCGTTCTGGAAGATGGACGTCACGCAGGAAGAAAACGTGCAGCGCGTGTTCGGCGAAATTGCCACGCGCTTTGGACGGCTCGACGCGCTGGTGAACAACGCCGGGATCGAAGGGGCGAATCTGCCCACGCACGAAATGACGCTGCAGCAATGGCAGAAAGTCATCGACGTCAATGTGACGGGTGTGTTCCTCTGCACCAAGTACGCAATTCCGCACATGCTGACGGCGGGCGGCGGCTCGATCGTGAATCTGTCGTCGATGTATGGGCTGGTCGGCGGCCCGGATGTGCCGGCATACCACGCCTCGAAGGGCGCGGTGCGGCTGATGGCGAAGACCGAGGCGATGCTGTACGCCGCGCAGAACATCCGCGCGAATTCCGTGCATCCTGGCTTTATCCGCACACCGCTGCTGGAAGAGGCGTTCGAAAAGCTCGGTGACCCGGAGCAGATCTTCGCGCATATGAAAACGCTCGTACCGCTCGCGAAGATCGGCGACCCGCAGGATATCGCGGCGGGCATTCTGTATCTGGTGTCGCCGGCCGGCCGCTATGTGACCGGCACGGAGTTGGTGATCGACGGCGGCTACACCGCGCGCTAGGAGGACAGATGAACGCCAGCGAAAACATGAAAGCGCGCCTCGTCGACTATATCGAGGCATTCAATGCGGCCGATGCCGCCCGCGTCGTCGCGCTGTTCGCCGACAATGCGAGCGTCGAAGATCCCGTCGGCACGCCCTTGAAAGAAGGCCGCAGCGAGATCGAAACGTTCTATACCTACGCGACCTCGGTGGGCGCCCGGCTCGAACTGATGGCGCCGCCGCGCGGCTCGCACGGCAATAGCGCGTCGATCAGCTTTCGCGTGCATATCGCGGGGCAGGACGGCCGGCCCGCATACATCGACGTGACCGACGTGATGGACTTCGACGCCGCCGGCAAGATTGTGCGCATGCGCGCCTACTGGGGCGCGGACGACTATCACGTGCTCGCGCCCGCGAGCTGAACCGGAGCGGCGGCACAGTGGCGCTCTACGAGTTCAACGGCAAGCGGCCGCGCGTCGATCCGTCAGCGTACGTGCATCCGAGCGCCGTGCTGATCGGCGACGTAACGGTGGGTGCCTGCTGTTACATCGGGCCGCATGCGAGCCTGCGTGGGGATTTCGGTGCGGTGGTGGTGGAGCGTGGCAGCAACGTGCAGGATAGTTGCGTGCTGCACACCGGTGTGGCGAACACTTGCCGGCTCGGCGTCGACAGTCATGTCGGGCACAGCGCGATCGTTCACGGCGCGACGCTTGAACCGAACACGATGGTCGGCATGCATGCCGTTGTGATGGACGGCGTCGTGCTCGGCGCAACGAGCATCGTGGCCGCTTGTGCGTTCGTCAAGAAGGATTGGCGGGTGCCGGCGGGCGTGCTGGTGGCCGGGGTGCCGGGGCGAGTGGTGCGTAACCTGAGCGATGACGAGATCGTGGCGAAATCGTCCGGCACCCGGATTTACCAGCAGCTCGCGGCAGATTGCCTGCGCAGCATGCGCAGTGTTTGAGTCGAGTGCCGCTCATCGCGAGCGGCAACGGGTGCTAAGCAAATCGCGGCGGCAACGAGTGCTGCGCAAAAGTTCAAACACTGCGTCCGGCGCGCTTATCGCGCCGGACGCAGTGTTTTTTCAAGCTCTTCTACGTCACATACCCTTGCGCCACATTGATCAACTGCACGCGATTGCGCACGTTGAACAACTGCCGCAAACGCCGCAGGTGATAGTCGACGTTATGCGGAGACAGCCCAAGGAAATACGCAATCTCCTTGTCGCGCTGTCCCTGCACGACCGCCTTCAACACCGCGTGCTGCAACTCGCTCAGCGTGACGCGCTGTTGCTGCTGCGCGGGCGCGATCCCGATCACGCTCTTCGCGTGCGTCCAGATGAATTCGTGGATCGTATGCGCGAACATCAGCGTTTCGGCCACGATCGACTCCGTCATCCAGCGCGGGTTGCCGATCTCCGAGTTAAAGCACAGGCTTGCGCTCAGCTCCGGCTCGGGCAGCGGCATCTGCGTAAGAATGCCGCTTTTACGGCCGGTGGCCTCCAGCATGTCGATCAGCCCGCCGAGCCTTTCGCTGCGCATCTGCGCACGCGGCAGGTCGGCGCGCATATCGGCCGTGTTCCAGAGGAACGGCATGCCGGTCGGCGACGCCAGCGCGACGCGCGGATCGAGCTCGAAATAACGCTCGCGGAAATAGCGCGTGAGCCAGGCCTGCGACTCGTAGCTAGTCAGCACGAACATCGTCTTGTGATGTGCGGTGGTGCGCGTGGCTGAATAGCTGAACGAGTCGAAGCCAAGTTGCTTGATGCGCCGCCGCACGAACTCCATGCGGTCCTGCGCGCTGCCGAATCGCACCAGCGGACTGATGATCGGCGCGGACCGCCGCGCGGCGGGCGAGGGCGTGCCGATCTCCTCCTCGGTGAAGAGCGTGAGGAAACCTGCGGGCGCGACGCTTGTTGCGGTGCGGGCAGATGCCCTGGATGCTTCAGCCGCGTGGGCTGAATTCCCGGGTTGCCGCGTGCCGGCCGGGTAAGCCGGTTGTGCGGCAACCGCTGAGGTGTAAGCCGCCGACACGTGGCTGGCTTCGCCTTGCGGCGAGCCGGTTAGCCAATGCGGCAGCGTATCGCATTCGTGTTCCATGAAACGGTAGCTCCAGCGTTCAAAACGCATGAAAGACGACAACCTGGATGATTAACTATTTCCAAATATTACGGTAGCCGGTTCCTTGCTATCATTTTTGAGATCTTGCGCTGACCTCTAACCGGCGATGCGGGTGTAACAGGGTTTGCTCATGTACATACGGGACCTCCCAGGAAGAGACGTGATGGCAAAAATTCCAAGGCTGACAACGACGCTTGCCTACGACCGCTATATGGCGGGAAAAAAATTGGTGTCGAGCGTGGATCGCCCGTGGCGGCACCTGGTGCTGCGCTCGTACCTCGAACCGGCCGAGCAGGAACTGCTGGAAGCACCTGGCCTGCAGGACGTCACGTTGATGACGCTCGGCAGCGGCGCCGAACACCTCGAGCGCAACGTGAACGGGCACTGGGAGAGCGCCGAGCTGCGCATGGGCGACGTCTGGTACGTGCCGCCCGTGCCGGTCTCGTGGCGCTGGCGTTCGACCAGCGATGAGCCGCTGTCGACTGTCCATTTGCACCTGGAGCGCAGCCTGATCGACAGCGTCGCCGACCAGATGGAACTGGGCGGCTCACGCGAGCTGTCGCTGGGCGACGCGATGCAGTTTCACGATCCACTGATCGCCGCGATGCTCGGCGCGCTGCATCGCGCCGCGGGCGACCCCGCCGACTCGCGGCTGTATGTTGACGCGCTGGCCCACGCGCTCGCCGCTCATTTATTGCAACACTATTCGCGCGGTCCTGACGTGGGCTGCTTGCCGTCGCATCCCGAGCGCCTGGTGCCGCGCCGTATCCGCCGTGTAACCGATTACATCCGTGCCAATCTTGCCGCCGATCTGGCCATTGGCGAACTGGCCGCACAGGCCGGTTTAAGTAACTTTCATTTTGCTCGGGTGTTTCGCCGCGAGACCGGTGAAACACCTCATCAGTTCGTTACGCGTTTGCGGCTCGAGGAGGCCGCGAGATTGCTGCGCGCCACCGATCAGCCGGTGCTGCAAATCGCGCTTGCGGTTGGTTACGAGAACGCCAGTCATTTCTCCGTGCAGTTCAAACGTGGCTACGGCGTGACGCCGCTTGCCTACCGGCTGCGCGGCTGAGTGTCGGGTTGTGCGGCTGAATCGTATGAGCGGCTCGCCAGCATGCGATGCCCGAGCGGTGCGCCGGCGCTTCAAGGCGCGCGGGAGTTCGCCGGTTGCGACACGTTGTTCTGCCGGGCGGCGCCGCAAGGTTCGCGCGTGGCCTGGCATGTCAAGATAGTCGCAGGGGTATCGAGGGCAAGGTTCTCGCGGCGGCGTGTGAAACTTCCACGGTGACGCCGGTTCCTTCGCCAGCTTTGCCGTCCGTTGAATTGCCGGAACGGACGTCATGCACTTTTCGCAGTTTGCTGCGCATTGCATCGCTTGCAAACTACGAAGTTTCGTGGCGTGCGCGCCGGTAAAGCTGGCATGCAGGGGCCCGATCGGTGTTCAGGCCGGTTTACCGCCGACCTTTTCGCCATCGTGCAGCATGAAACAAAAAGCCGGAGCAGCCATGGCCTTGGACGGATCGCGGAGCATTGCGGCACAGCCTGATAGTTTGTGATGGGGCACGGCGATCCGCTTCCCGAGCGGTAGCCGTCGCCACTGGTTCAACTGGCCTGACCAGTTGGACGGCAAGTGTATCTGTCGAAGCCTTGCACGGGCCGACAGAATGTTGCGCCTGCAGCCGCGCCCCGGCCGGCGTCTGACCGACCTTTCCACTCAACCCGTCACACGGATATCCAGCGATGACCCGACTTCGAATTACCGCCTGCGGCCATGTCTTTACTGCCGAAACGCATCCTGACGCGCCGCAAACGGTGGCCGCTTTTCTGAAGCTTCTGCCATACCGTCAGAAGCTCATCCACGTGCGCTGGAGCGGCGAGGGCTGCTGGGTTCCGCTTGGCGACTTCAAACTCGAAAACGACGGCGCGGCGGTCGGCTTCGAAAATCACACGAGCCATCCGTCGGTTGGCGACATCCTGTTCTATCCGGGCGGTTACAGCGAAACTGAGATCATCCTCGCGTACGGGTCGTGCTGCTTCGCGAGCAAGCTGGGCCAACTCGCGGGCAATCACTTCCTGACGATCGTCGAAGGCAAGGAAAAGCTGCGCGAACTCGGTACGAAGGTGCTGTGGGAAGGCGCGCAGGATGTGCTGTTCGAGAAAATCTGAAGCGACGATGTACCGGTGAGAGGCCGGAGGCAGGGAAAGCGGGCAGAGACGAATGCGCGGTTTGCGCGCGCCGTCGGCCCGCTTTTTTTGCGCCCCGCACGGTCGATCGTGCGGGGGTTGTGCAGCGCAGTGCAGTGCAGTGCTTACCTGAACAGCTTCATTGCCTGCGTGAGCGTATTGATCACGCCCCATGCCAGCGGCAGCGTCACATACAGCCAGAAGACGGCGAGCTTGACCTTGTTGGTCGGATGAACGGCTTGAACGGTCGACATGCGAGTCTCCTTAGGCGCCTTTGGCGAGTTGTGCGTCGGTCATGTGGTGCTTGTCGTCGACACGCTTGACCAGCAGGTTGCAGATAAAGCCGATCACCAGCAGCACGACCATGATGTGAATCGTCATCGTGTAGGCATCCGCCTTGGCGACGCCGTGCTCCACCTGATACGCGCGGATGTAGTTCACCAGCACCGGGCCCGCCACACCCGCCGCGGCCCAGGCGGTCAGCAGACGGCCGTGAATGCCGCCCACGAATGCCGTGCCGAACATGTCCGCGAGATACGCGGGGACCGTCGAGAAGCCGCCGCCGTACATCGACAGGATCACGCAGTACGCGAGCACGAACAGAGCGATCTGGCCGGAAGCCGCGAAGCCGGGCACGAGGTAGTACAGCACGGCGCCTAGCGCGAAGAAGATGAAGTAGGTGTTCTTGCGGCCGATCCAGTCCGAAGCCGAAGCCCACACGAAACGGCCGCCCATGTTGAACAGCGACAGCAGACCGACGAACCCGGCCGCCGCGGCTGCCGTCACGGTACCCTTGAAGCTTTCCTGAATCATCACCGACGCCTGGCCGAGAATGCCGATGCCCGCGGTCACGTTGAGGAACAGCACCAGCCAGATCAGATAGAACTGCGGCGTTTTCAACGCCTGGTCGATGTGCACGTGGTTACGCGAAATCATCTTCTTCTGATTGGTCGCGGGCGGCGTCCAGCCGGCCGGCTTCCAGTCTGCCGGCGGCACGCGAATCGCGAGTGCGCCGATCGACATCGAGATGAAGTACGCAATGCCGAGCACGACGAAAGTTTCGGCCACGCCAATGCTCGTCGCGCTGCGGAAGTGGTTCATCAACGCCACGGACAACGGCGCGGCAATCATCGCGCCGCCGCCGAAGCCCATGATCGCCATGCCGGTCGCCATGCCGCGGCGGTCGGGAAACCAGCGGATCAACGTCGACACCGGCGACACATAGCCAAGCCCGAGTCCAATTCCGCCGATCACGCCGTAGCCCAGATAGAGCAGCGCGATCTGATGCAGATGCACGCCGAGTGCGGCAATCAGGAAGCCGCCGCCGAAGCAGCACGCGGCGGTAAACATCGTGCGGCGTGGACCGACGTGTTCGAGCCACTTGCCGGCAAACGCGGCCGACAAACCAAGGAACACGATCGCCAGCGAAAAGATCCAGCCGAGCGAAGTCAGCGACCAGTCGTCAGGGGCGGATTGGGTAATGCCGATAACTTTGGTGAGCGGCCCGTTGAACACGGAGAAGGCGTAGGCCTGGCCGATACACAGGTGAACCGCGAGCGCCGCGGGCGGAACCATCCAGCGCGAAAACCCCGGTTGCGCGACGGTGGCCTGTTTGGAAAAGAATGGGGCTGAGCCTGAAGTGCCATTCGGCTCGGTGATACTACTCATGGTCGGTCTCCGGTGAGGAATTCTTTGTTATCGGCGCTTCATACACAATGCTTAAGTGTCGCGGCGTAAAAAAATTGCAAGTAATCCGTCATCAATATATGTACTCGAATTTCATATGTTGTATGCAAATTCGATATAAGCCCCGATTGGACGAACGATAGGACGCAGGCATAGCCTTTGCAATATGAGATGCAAATGCATAAGGTATTAGCCTGGTGAAATACGACCGTAATTTGCCGAATTGCGGCAACGCGGCATGAAGCATCGGAATTAACGACCTGAGGCGCGGGATCTGGATGCCGGAACCGGCAGGAAGGCGGGGACAAAAGAGAAGCGGGCCGGCGTGGCGTTTTCGCCAGGCCGGCCCGTCGGAACATCGCAACAATCAGTGAACTGTGAGACCCGCGGTGAGAGTCAGGCGACGCCGCGCCCGGTCTTCATTTTCGCGGCCACCAGCACCGAGATCAGGCAGCCGATCGCGAGGTAAGCCGCCACCGGATGCCACGAGCCGCCGGCAAAACTGACCAGCGCCACCGCGATAAACGGCGTGAAGCCGCCGCCGACCACGCTCGCCACCTGATAGCCGACACCCGCGCCGCTATAGCGATACTCGGTACCGAATAGTTCGGTGAACATGGGCTGCTGCACGCTCACGACCATATCGTGGGCGACGTTGGCGAGCATGACCGCGAAGATCACGATCCACACCGTCGAGCGCGCTTCGAGCGCGAGGAAGAACGGCACCGCGCTGAACATGCCGACCAGCGCGCCGATGATATACACGCGGCGGCGGCCGAAACGGTCAGCCAGCCACGCGAAGCAGGGAATCGTCACGCAACTCACCGCGCCCACCAGCAGGCCGATCGAGAGGAAGAACTCGCGCGGCATGTGCAGATTGGCCGTGGAGTAATTCAGCGCGAACGCCGTCACGATGTACATCGTGAACAACTCGGCGAGGCGCAGTGCGATGATCAGCAGGAAAGCCTTCGGGTGCTTCAGCAAGGCCTCGACGATCGGCAGCCGCACGCTGCGTTCGCCGTGCGCGCCGACCTTCTCGACGAACTCCTTCGACTCTTCCATGCTCGAGCGGATCCACAGCGCGATGAGCACCAGCACCACACTGAACAGAAAGGGCAGGCGCCAGCCCCAGCTCAGGAACGACGCGTTGTTCATCGAACGGCTGATGATCGCGACGAGGCCGGTCGAGAGCACGAGACCCACGCCATAGCCGACCTGCACACCGCTGCTGTAGAAGGCCTTCTTCTTTTCCGGCGCGCTTTCGACCGCCATCAACGCCGCGCCGCCCCATTCGCCGCCGACCGCGAAACCCTGGATCGCGCGCAAGGTCACGAGCAGCACCGGCGCCCACCAGCCGATGCTGGAGAAAGCCGGCAGCAGGCCGATCGCGGCGGTGGAGAGGCCCATCATCATGACCGTGAGAACCAGCATGCGCTTGCGTCCAAGCCGGTCGCCGTAGTGGCCGAACACGAAGCCGCCGAGCGGCCGGAACAGAAAGCCGACGCCGAAGGTCGCGAAGGCGGCGAGCGTGCCCATTGCCGGACTGACCTTCGGGAAGAACTCAGCATTGAAGACCAGCGCGGCGACGATGCCGTACAGCAGAAAGTCGTACCAGTCGACCACGGCGCCGACAAAGCTGCCGAGCGCCGCCTTGCGTGCCTGGCTGCGCGCGGAGTTGTTGCCGGCCGCGGCCGATTTCGGCGCTTTGGGGATGGTGGTACTCATGACGGTGTCTCCTTCGGATTCTCGGACTGCGGTTCGGGATCGCGTGGCGGAAGATAAGCCCAGGAATCAGCGCCGGCCGCCGCCGACCCGTTGCAGGATTTCCGAAGGTTAATGACGCGATGCATATCTCACAATCCGCATTCGATGCAGATTGCGCGATTATCGATCGTTTATGCGCGCATAGCGCGCGTTTTACGCGTTTACACCAAGCCGCTTCAGTGATTGTGCTGGGCTCCGCACGCCGGAGCCGCGCCGAATCACGCAGGGTGTCGCTCGCAAGCAGTTGCGCCTCGCCAATGCGATTGCGCTGTATCGGGAGCCGGGCGGCGGCTGGCAGGCGGAGGGCAGCGTGACCGTCTGGGGCAATTCAGGCGTGCCTTGTAGCGGGCGATCGTGCTACCTTGATTTGATGTCTGGAAACAACAACTCCTGATATACTACATACGGAATATTGATATTTGCGGCATTGCAGCATATGATTGAGGCATCTGTTCATTTACTCAATCATTGGAGTTGCAAATGGAATTTGTTCCTTTCGCGTTGCTCGCCGTCGCTGTCGTGGGTTTAGGCTCGGCCGCCACCGTTCTGTTGACCCGCTGGATTCCGCAGCCGGTTGCGCAACTTGCAGCGCAGCATGGTCGCTTTGTCGGTCTGGGCGAGCAGGGCGTCGCAGCGCCGGCGGCGCCGTATCGTGCGCATGTTCAACAAGAGGCGATGAATGTCGTCAGAACTTCAAACTGAAGCAGTGGCCACACCGTTGACGTTGTCATTGCAGCCGATCGGCGCGAGCGCGAGCTTGCGCGATCAGGCGTATACGATGCTCCGCCAGGCGATAGCCGACGCGGACATTTATCAGAATCGCGAAGAAATCCGTCTCGACGAGCGCGTGCTGAGCGAATCGCTGGGCGTCAGCCGCACGCCGGTGCGCGAGGCTATGACGCTGCTCGAACAGGAAGGTTTTCTGCGCATGGTGCCGCGCCGCGGCATCTACATCGTGCGCAAGAGCAAGCGCGAAATTGTCGAAATGATCCAGATGTGGGCCGCGCTGGAAAGCATGGCCGCGCGTCTGGCCACGCTGCATGCCACGGACGAGGAAATCGCCCGTCTGCGCCATATGTTCGACAATTTTCGCGACGCCACGCCGGCCGAACATATCGCCGAGTATTCCGACGCCAATATCGCGTTTCATCAGGCGATCGTCGAACTGTCGAAATCGCAGATCATTCTCGATACGATCAAGAACATCTTCATCCACGTGCGGGCGATTCGCCGCATGACCATTTCGCAAAGTGACCGCGCGTCGCGTTCGATCGTCGATCACCTGCGCATTATCGAGGCGCTGGAGCAACGCGATACCGAACTCGCTGAGCGGCTCACGCGCCAGCATTCGCTGGATCTGGCGGCGTTTGTCGAAGCCAATTGCGATTTTCTGGATTGAGTTGATCGCTGCCCCGACGCCTGATAGCGGCGCGAATTAAAAGCCTGCGGTGATGTTCACCGCAGGCTTTTTTATTTCTGCGCCCTGAATCTGACAGGCGAGGCTGGCGTGACGTGCCATGCAGCAGCGTCTGAATCGCACCCTGATGCTGTATTTAGCCGGCATGTTCGATGAGATTCGCGCACATTTTCCTGGTTCGTCCATTCGCTGTCATTTTGCGCTACGGGATAAGCCTCGCTTGACGCTCTGTAAAATATGGTATGTGATATATCAAAAGGGCAAACGGCTGACGGAAGACTTCTGGAGACAAGATATGAGTAAAGCACTCGACGGCGTGCGCATTCTCGATTTCACCCATGTGCAATCGGGCCCGACCTGCACGCAGTTGCTCGCGTGGTTCGGTGCGGACGTGATAAAGGTGGAGCGGGCCGGCGCCGGCGACATTACGCGCGAGCAGTTGCGCGATATTCCCGACGTGGACAGCCTGTACTTCACGATGCTCAATCACAATAAGCGCTCGATCACGATCGACACCAAGAATCCGGAAGGCAAGCTGGTGCTCGAGGCATTGATCCAGAAGTGCGACGTGCTGGTGGAGAACTTCGCGCCGGGCGCGCTCGATCGAATGGGCTTTACGTGGGAACGGATACAAGAACTGAATCCGCGCATGATCGTGGCGTCGGTCAAAGGCTTCGGCCCGGGTCCCTACGAGGACTGCAAGGTCTACGAGAACGTCGCGCAATGCGCGGGCGGCGCGGCTTCGACCACCGGTTTCGACGATGGCCCGCCGGTAGTGACCGGCGCGCAGATCGGCGACAGCGGCACGGGTTTGCATCTGGCGCTTGGCATTGTCACGGCGCTGTATCAGCGCACGCAAACCGGGCGCGGCCAGAAGGTGCTCGCCGCGATGCAGGACGGCGTGCTCAACCTGTGCCGCGTAAAACTGCGCGACCAGCAGCGGCTCGAACGCACCGGCGTGATGAAGGAATATCCACAATATCCGAACGGGACGTTCGGCGAAGCGGTGCCGCGCGCCGGGAATGCTTCGGGCGGCGGTCAGCCAGGCTGGATTCTGAAGTGCAAGGGCTGGGAGACGGACCCGAATGCGTATATCTACTTCATCACGCAGGCGCCGGTGTGGGCAAAAATCTGCAATGTGATCGGCAAGGAAGAATGGGCCACCGATCCGAACTACGCGACCCCGGCCGCACGCTTGCCACATCTGAAGGACATCTTTGCCGAGATCGAGCGCTGGACCATGACCAAGACCAAGTTCGAGGCCATGCAGATTCTGAACAAATACGACATTCCTTGCGGGCCAATTCTGTCGATGAAGGAAATTGCCGAAGAGCCGTCGCTGCGCAAAACCGGCACGATTGTCGAAGTGGATCACCCGACTCGCGGCAAGTACCTGACCGTTGGCAATCCTATCAAACTGTCCGACAGCCCGACCGAAGTCAAACGCTCGCCGCTGCTGGGTGAACACACCGACGAAGTGATGGCTGAACTCGGCTACTCACCCGAGCAGATCAACGCATTGCGGACCGCCGGCGCGATTTGACGGCTCAAGGAGCGACGTATGGATACGTGGATGCGTTTCATGTCTAGCGACGGTGGCATCGTGTTTGGCCGGGTGGAAGGCGGCTATCTGCACGAGTACGAAAGTCTCGAGCAACCGGTGCCGACCGGCGCGGTGTTGTCGACACGAGCACTTACGCCGCTCGCGCCATGTGCGCCCGGCAAGATTGTCGCGTTATGGAATAACTTTCATGCGCTCGCGGCGAAGCTCGACAAGCCTGTGCCTGCCCATCCGCTATTCCTGCTGAAGCCGGCGGGATCGGTGATCGGCTCGGGTGAGGCAATCCGGCGGCCGCCCAGCTATGCGGGCAAGATCGTCTACGAAGGTGAACTCGGAATCGTGATCGGACGGCGCTGCCGCGATGCGAGCGCTGAAGAGGCCGCGGATTCGATCTTCGGCTACACCCTCGTCAACGACGTGACCGCGGCCGATCTGCTGAACGAAAATCCCCACTTTCCGCAGTGGTGCCGCGCAAAGGGCTTCGATACGTTCTGCTGTATCGGACCTTCGATCGTTTCCGGTTTCGCCTGGTCCACAGCGCGTCTCGTGACGATGCTCGACGGTGTGGAGCGGCAAAACTATCCGCTTGCCGATATGGTGTTTTCTCCTGCCGAGCAGGTGCGGCTGATTTCGCAGGACTTGACGCTCGAACCGGGCGATGTGATTGCATGCGGCACGTCGGTTGGCGTTGGATCGATCAAGGATGGTGCGACCGTGACGATCACGGTCGGGGGGATCGGCACGTTGAGCAATGCGCTGACCGCCGCCTGTGAGGTCGTGCTATGACGCAGCGGCCCGGCCTCGTAGCGTTGTTCGGCAGCGCCATGGGACTGGCTGTGATGGTGGGCGGCTTCGCCTGCTATCTTTCGGCGGCGATGGTGACGACGGCGACACCGACGAATGTCGAGCGTTTCGAACTCTATACGGCGGTGTTCATCGGTGCGCTGGTTTTTGCCGCGTGCGCAATCGCGTTCTGCATGCTGCGCGGCACATTGAATCTCAGCGCGGCGGCGCGTCCGGGTCACGGCATCGTCAATGTATCGGCGCTGCTGCTGTGTGGGTGGCTTGGCTACTGCTTCGTCACCGAGCAGGCCCAGCCGTTCGGGCTCGCCGCGCTGCTGGCGATGAGCGTGCTAGCAGCGGCGCTGGGTATGCATCTGATGGCGAATCGCGCCTACTCCCACTTCCACAATTCCGGCGCCTACGCGTTCGGCGCACGCCGCCATGCGCGTGGTGATGCGCGTTGTCACGCGGGAACGCGCAAGCAACAAGGCGTGTTGGCGCGCATCGAATGGCACGGTGGGGAAGAGCAAACATGGGCGCTGCGTGAGATCACGCCGGGCATGGTGCGCGCGGCAGCATACCGGCATCGTCGCGGCTGGCACGATACTGGGAAGATGGGCGCACACAGGCATGGGCCTGTACGCCAGCACGCCATGCACCGCGCGATGTACCGTCAAAGATGAATACAGGGATACGTCGAGCGGAACGCTGGATGAATGGCGGGAGCCTCCCACCGAAGTCTCTATTCGCTGGCTTCGCTGACCCCGTTGGCTGGCGCGAACTCGCTGTAATACCTGAGCTTCCTGCTCAGAATCATCTGGGCGAGAAACTCGGCGTCATACGCTCGGTGAAGATGCGAGTGAAATCGCTCGATGTAGGCCGTGATACGCGCCGCTTCACTATTGAATTCCTTCAGCACATCCAGTGTGGTCTGGTCCCAGCGGAACCGCAGGCCGAGGTCGCTGAAGGCGGCGTTGTAGGCGCTCAGGTGGGCGTCGTCGGCACTGCTCACGGCAGCGCGTGGGGACAGCGTGCTGGCATGAGCGTCAAGCGGAGCGGAATTCATGATCGGCCTCCTCGGCAGACAAGTAAGAGAACTCACTTGCAGCATAGGGATACTGATCAACCTGAAATAGTTAAAGTTTTAATGGGTTTGCATAAGTTACTGTTTATAGACGCTCAATTCCTTCACGCGGGTAATTTTCTCGATGAGATTCGCGCCTTCCTCCATCAGGAAGCGTTTGAAGGCAACCGCAACCGGCGGCAGGCGCTTGTTCTTCCGATGCACGACGTACCAGTTGAGCATGACGGGAAAGCTCTCGACGTCGAGCACGACCAGATGGCCGAGCTGCAACTCGAGACTGATCGTATGGGCGGACAGGAACGCGATGCCCATGCCGGCGATCACGGCCTGCTTGATCGTCTCGGTGCTCTTGATCTCCATCGCGATCTTGAGATTGGAGAGACGGCCGGCGAAGCCTTCCTCCATCGAATTCCAGGTGTCCGAGCCGCGCTCGCGCACGATAAAAGCCTCGTTCGCCAACTGGCTCATCTTGATGTTGCGTTTGTGCGCGAGCGGATGCGTGGGCGCCGCCACGATCACATAAGGGTGCGGCGCGAACGGCTCATTGGTCGCGTCGGTTTCGTGCGGCGGGCGCACCATCACGGCGAGATCGGTCTGATTGGTCGCGAGCTGATGCAGCAGTTCCGCGCGATTGTGTACCGCGAGATTGAGCACGACGCCCGAGTAGCGCCGCGTGAACTCGGCCAGCACCCGCGGAAAGAAGTAGTCGCCGGCGCTGATCACCGCGACGTTCAGCTTGCCGCCGGATACGCCCTTAAGCTGCCCCATCGCCTCGTCGACTTCGTGGAACTGCTGGATGATCGCGCGGCTGTAGTGGAGCATCTCGGTGCCGGCCGGCGTCAGGTAGATTTTCTTGCCGAGCTGTTCGAACAGCGGCAGTCCTGCATGTTCCTCGAGTTGCCGGACCTGGGTGGAGACGGCGGGCTGCGTCAGATGCAGTTCCTCCGCGGCGCGCGAGAAGCTCAGGTGGCGCGCCACCGTTTCAAAGACCTTCAGTTGCCGCAGAGTCGCATTGCGCATCGTCATGGCCAATGTATAAGCAAATGTGAATCAACATAATAACAAACTTTAATTATTAGTAATTCAGCAATGACCCTAGCATGGGCCATTATTAGAAGCGGAATTGCCGGCGCGGTGGTTAGCCGGGTACTCGGGTTAACGCTTGAATCTGACGCATGGCGGGGGCGAAAGAAGAAGTTGGCGCGGTACCGATGCTTAATTGATCGGAATAAAACAACTGATCTGAAAAGCAATGATTAAGGCAGGATTTTTTCGAATAATGCGAATTAAAGACGCAAATATCAAATATTCCCGAATGGCAAGGCTATTCGGGTCATAACCAGAAGGTGAGACACATGGTGCGCGGCGCGACGGCCGGCCGCACGCTAAAAAATGGCGGAGACAAGGCGCATGGACGATATTACTCAGCAGACCACGGCTCGCGTATTCTGGGCGAACCGTTGGTGGCAGCTCGTCATCGGCATGATGTGCATGGCATTGGTAGCGAATCTGCAATATGCATGGACGTTGTTCGTGACGCCGATGAATGCGCGACATCATTGGGGGGAAGCGTCCATCCAGCTCGCTTTCGCTATTTTCATTCTCACCGAAACGTGGCTCGTGCCGGTAGAAGGCTGGCTGGTCGACAAGTTCGGTCCGCGCCCCGTGGTCGCCGGCGGCGCGGTATGCGCGGGTCTCGCCTGGGTCATGAATTCCTATGCGACGACCTTGCCGATGCTGTATGTGTCGGCGGTCATTGCCGGGATCGGTGCGGGCGGCGTGTACGGTACGTGTGTCGGCAATGCGTTGAAGTGGTTTCCGGATCGGCGCGGTCTCGCGGCCGGTTTGACGGCGGCGGGATTCGGCGCCGGCGCGGCCGTCACCGTCATTCCGATCGCCAGCATGATCACGCGCTCGGGCTACGAGCACACGTTCTTTTTCTTCGGCATCCTGCAGGGTGTTTGCATACTCGCCCTCGCGCTGCTGCTGAAGAAACCCACCTTGCGCCAGCAGGCGGCGCCGAAGAAGAAGTTCGCGGTCACCAAGGTCGATTACACACCGGGCCAGATGATCAGGACACCGGTGTTCTGGGTGATCTACGTGTCGTTTGTCGCGGTGGCGGCCGGCGGCCTGATGGCGACGGCGCAAATTGGTCCGATTGCGAAAGACTGGGGGCTCGCACGCATCCCGATGACGATCTTCGGCATGACCCTGCCGCTGCTCACCGCCACGCTTTCGATCGACAACATCTGCAACGGCTTTACGCGCCCCCTATGCGGTTTCATTTCCGACAAACTCGGCCGTGAAAACACGATGTTCGTGATCTTCATCGGCGAAGGGCTGGCGTTGCTCGGCCTCATGCAATACGGCAGCAACCCGTATGCGTTCATGACGTTCGCGGCATTGATCTTCCTGTTCTGGGGCGAAATTTTCTCGATCTTCCCGGCAATCTGTGCCGACACCTTTGGCAGCAAATACGCGGCCGCCAATGCGGGCACGCTCTACACCGCGAAGGGCACGGCGTCGCTGCTGGTGCCGATCGCTTCGGTATTGTCGGCGGCAGGCGGCTGGAATCTCGTCTTTATCGTCTCGGCGGTCGTCACGATTGTCGCGGGCATCTCGGCGAAGTTCATTCTTGCGCCCATGCGGTCGCGCTGGATCGAAACGCACAACGAACCTCAGGGTGCGCTCGCCGTTGCCGGCAGCAAGTCCTCGCGGCTTAGCCATTGGCCTGAACAGACAGGCGAATAGAGTGAGCTGCCCACCCCCGGCGGTAACCTCATGAATGTGTCGCTGCAGCAACTCAAGGTGTTCGTCGCCGTGGCGCGTGAACGGAGCTTCACGCGCGCGGCGCGCCAGTTCGATCTGACACAGTCGGCGGTGAGTCGTTGTGTGCGCGAACTCGAGGACGCGGTCGAATTGAAACTGTTCGATCGGACCACACGCCAGGTGGAACTGACGCATGCGGGCGCGAGTCTCGAACGCAGAATCGGTCGCCTGCTCGATGAAATCGAACTGACCTTGCGCGAGGAGCGCGCCGCTTACGACGGACACACCGGCGTGGTGGTGCTGGCGAGCAATCCCGTGCTGTCGTCGAGTTGGGTGGCTCAGGGGCTGGCCCGTTGCGCCTTGGCCTTTCCGGAGCTGATCGTATCGGTCAAGGACTTGGCGCAAGGCGCTGTGCTGGCGAGCGTCGAGCAGGGCGAAGTGGACTTCGGCGTAGTCTCGGTCGTGGAGCCCCTGAGTTCCGATCAGTTGCATGCTCAAATGGTTTTCGACACGCAGCTGCACGTGGTGATGCCGCCCGGGCATCCGTTGGCGCGACAAACCGTTGTTCCGTGGCGCGCCTTGCAGGAGTACGCGCTCGTCACGCTCAATGCCGACGCGGGGGTGCGCACGGCGCTCGAACTCGCTTTCACTACGCACGGCCTGAAGCGACGGCCGGTCCAGGAGCTCGGACACGTCGCGGCGGTGTCGCGCATGGTCGAGCTCGGGATCGGCATCGGCGTGTTACCTGTCGGTGGACATTGGCCCGTACCCGCTGCGTCACTGGTGAGCAGACCGCTGGTTCCCGAGATGAATCTGACGACGCTGCTCGTGCATCGCCGCAACCGCTCCCTCAGACCCAACGCCGCGGCGGCGTGGGCGCAGTTCGCTGCCCTGACCGATCCGCTGCTGGTCAGCCCACGCGACATTCCACACAAGGAGCTTCATGATGGAAACTGAAACCGACCTCAGGCGCCATGATCTGCTGATCGACGGCAAGCGTTTGCCGCCCGGCACGGGCGAATATTCCATCGATATCAACCCGGCGACCGAAGAACCGATTGCACTGGTTGCGCAAGGCAGTGCCGCCGATGTCGATACCGCGGTACACGCGGCGCGCGCCGCGTTGAAAGTTTGGAATGCGATACGGGCAGCGGAACGAGGCCGCATCCTGATGCGTCTCGCCGGTCTGATGCGCGCGAATCAGGAGGAACTCGCCGCGCTGGAAAGCCTCGACGCGGGCAAGCCGATCTCGGCGGTGATGCGTCAGGATATTCCCGCCGCGATCGATACGCTCGAATACTACGCAGGCTGGTGTGACAAGATCAACGGGCAGGTGGTGCCGGTGCGTCCAGACGCCTTGACGTACACGCTGCGCGAGCCGGTCGGTGTGGTCGCGGCGATCGTGCCGTGGAATTTCCCGCTGATGATCGGGATGTGGAAAATCGCGCCCGCGTTGGCATGCGGCTGCACGCTAATCGTCAAACCCGCGGAGATCACGCCGCTGAGCGCCTTGCGCATCGGCGAACTGGCGCTTGAGGCAGGCGTGCCGCCGGGCGTATTGAACATCGTCACCGGCAAGGGACGGGTGGTCGGCGATGCGCTGGTGGCGCATCCGGGCGTCGACAAAGTGACTTTCACGGGCTCGCCTTCAGTGGGGCGCGGCATTCTGCAGGGCGCGGCCGGCAATTTCAAGCGTGTCACGCTGGAGCTCGGCGGCAAATCGGCGAACCTGATCTTTCCTGATGCGAATCTCGACAATGCGGTGCGCGCTGCGGCGTCCGGTATTTTCTTCAACACGGGGCAGGTATGTTCCGCCGGCTCGCGCATTCTGGCCCACCGCGATGTGTATGACGAAGTTGTCGAGCGTCTTGCGGCGCGTGCGAAGGCAATCAAGGTCGGCGATCCGGCGGCGCGCGAAACGTCGATGGGGCCGCTGATCTCCGCTGCGCAGATGAAGACCGTACTTGGCTATGTCGAGGCAGGGCGTGCCGAAGGGGCGTCGCTCGTGACGGGCGGCGCGCGGGTGGGCGAACGGGGCTTTTTCGTCGAGCCGACGGTATTCGCCAATGTCGAACATGAAATGCGCATTTCGCAGGAGGAGATCTTCGGGCCGGTGGCAAGCGTGATTCGTTTCAACGACGAAGCCGATGCGTTGCGGATTGCCAATGGCACCTTGTATAGCCTCGCGGCCGGCGTATGGAGCGCGGATATAGGCCGGGTGCATCGCGTGGCGCGCGACCTGAAGGCTGGCACCGTGTGGATCAATACTTACGGTTACACCGACGTGCGTTTGCCCTGGGGCGGTTCGGGTGATTCAGGATTCGGCCGCGAGCACGGCGACGTCGCGATCGAAAACTTCACCGAACCGAAGGCAGTGTGGCTGGCGATCGATCAATAGCAGCGTAAATAAAGGATCGAACGCCTGGCGTTCGATCCTTGTCTGGGGCCTGCCGCTGCCGCCTGCCTCGAGAGGTGGGCAGGCTGCGTGAACTGAAGTTCAGTTGCCCTGCAATGCCATCCGTTCGCGCAGTTTGATCAGGGCGAGCACGACGTCGATGGTCGGTGTGGGCTCGGCAACGAGACGGCCCATTTCCTGAACTACCGTCAGGAGCGGATCGATTTCCATCGGCCGGCGGTTCTCCAGATCGACCAGCGTCGAGGTTTTATGCGCGCCGACCGCACCCGCGCCGTCGATGCGCTTTTCCACATCCACCCGAAAATGCACGCCGAACTGATCCGCAATGCGCTTGGCCTCCAGCATCATTGTGCGTGATACCGCACGCGTGCCGGGGTCGCTGGTGAGGACGTCGAGTGTGGCGTGAGTCAACGCGCTGATCGGGTTGAAGCACAGATTGCCCCATAGCTTGAGCCAGATTTCGTCGCGGATATTGTCGCGGATCGGCGCATCGAAACCCGCTGCCTGCATGATCTCGTGCAACTGCTGAATGCGTGGCGTGCGTTCGCCGCTCGGTTCGCCGATCGGGAATTTCTTGCCGTACACGTGCTTGATGACACCCGGTTCGACGATCTCCGCAGCGGGGTACAGCACACAGCCAATCGCGCGTTCCGGACCGAGTCTCGTCCACTGGCTGCCGTCCGGGTCGATGCTGGCGAGGCGCGTGCCGGCGAATTTTCCGCCGTGCTGATAGAAGTACCAGTAAGGAATGCCGTTGACGCCCGTGACGATCGCCGTGTGCTTGCCGAGCAGCGGTTGCATGGTCTCGACCACGCCCGGCAGCGAGTGTGCCTTCAACGTGATGATGACGAAGTCCTGCACGCCGAGTTCGCGCGGGTCCGACGTACAGCGTACCGGCGCGCTGTACGTTTCACCGTCCATGATCAACCTCGCGCCGTGTTCGCGCATCGCCGCCAGATGCGCGCCGCGTGCGACGAAACTCACCTCCGCGCCGGCGCGCGCCAGTTGCACGCCCATCAAACCGCCAATCGCTCCTGCTCCGAAGACGCAAATCTTCATGATGCCGCCCCTGTGACTATGAGAAGTCGCTTGCCCGCCGCCGCATGTGGTCTTGCCGCGGCGGCGGGTCATTGATCGAGCATAAGTCTCCCACGCAATTGCAGATAGTTAAAGTTTCTCCGCCGATGTATTAGGGATTGGTTATGGAAGAGAGGAGTGAGGAGGCGCTGAGGGTATCTCGGAACCAGTCAGAAATTGGCGTAGTTCGTCTGATTGATACCGGGCAGAAATGGGAAATTTCGCAATCGATCAGGATGTCGTTGAGAGGAGAATGCGGCTTCGTTGAAAAGTGATGCAGATGAATGGCATTGCGAACTGATTCCTGGAAGCGATGCCGTGAAGTCGAAGATTGATTTGCAGAATTCGAAGGTGTTTTTGTGTGTGCCGCTGGTGTGCGGATGGCATGGCGGCGAGTGTACGGCACTGCGGCGCGGCCGAACGACAGGTTAAGCGCCATGCTCACGATGAGTCGTCACGCCGCTCGCGAGGATTTTGCGTACATCGAAAACGTACTCGCGCGTCTGCTCGATGTGATGTTGATCGCACTCGGCGCGGCGCTTGCTTCGCTCCTGTTGGTGACCGGCGTCGCACATCCGATTCTCGAAGGCGCCTTTGTGGTGCTTGACATGGCATTGGCGATTTTGCTGTTGCCCCTGTTCGGCACTTACGACTCGTGGCGCGGTCGCTCGAAATGGCGTCTTGTCGTCAACATCGTGTTCGGCTGGATTGCGGTGCAGCTTTGCGGTCTCGCGATCATGTTCCTGCTTCACCGCACGGCGTCGGTGTCGCGGCTCTGGTGTGTGAGTTGGACCCTGATGACCGCGGGCGGACTCGTCGCATCGCGCTTGCTCGTGCATACCGTGCTCGGCCGGATGCGACGCGCGGGACGCAATCTGCGCATGGTGGCCGTGGTGGGCGCGGGGGCGCATCGCGATAGCGTGATAGGCAACATCGTGAGTTCGCCGAGCGCTGGCTTCAAGGCGGTTGCCACCTTAAACACGCAGCCGCACAGCGAGCCTGACTTTCCGGGTTTGCGCTCATTCAAGCGTGTGCGTGAATTTGCACACTGGGTGCGAAGCGAACGAATCGAAGAAGTATGGATCGCGTTGCCGATGTCCGAAGAGCAAATGGTATTACGGCTCATCGATGAATTCAGCGGCGACCTCGTCAATCTGCGGTTCATCCCCGACGTACGCAGTCTCGCGATGTTCGATGGACACCTCGTCGATCTGATCGGCGCTCCGGCCGTCAATCTGATGGCCTCGCCGATGACACCGCGCGCGTTGCTCCAGAAAGCGATCTTCGACCGGCTGTTTGCGGCCGCGGCATTGCTCGCGCTGTCGCCGCTCATGCTCGCGATTGCGGCGGCTATCAAGCTGTCGTCGAAAGGGCCGGTGTTCTTTACCCAACGGCGCAAGGGCGTGGACGGCGAGGTCTTTCGCATCTTCAAGTTCCGCACGATGCGCGTGCACGCAGAGCAAGCCGGTGTGGTGCGCCAGGCCACGCGCGGAGATCCGCGCATCACGCGGGTGGGCGCGTTTCTGCGCCGCACGAGCCTTGACGAGTTGCCTCAGTTTCTCAATGTCTTGCGTGGCGAGATGTCGGTGGTGGGGCCGCGTCCGCATGCACTCGAGCATGACGATCAGTACCGCAGTCTGGTTGACGGCTATATCCACCGCTACCGCATCAAACCTGGCATCACGGGCTGGGCGCAGGTGAACGGGTTTCGAGGCGAGACCGATCGGATCGAGAAGATGCAGGGGCGGGTCGAGCGCGATCTTTATTACTTGCGCAACTGGTCGTTCGGGCTGGATATGCGCATCGTTGTTGCCACGGTGGTGAAGGGACTGGTGCATCGAAACGCGTACTGACGTGCGGCGTATTCGTATCAGGCAGAGAGCGTCAGTGCGCGCGAAGTTCGGCAAGGCTTGGCCGGCGCGCATGGCATGAACACAAATGGAATTTGAGTTGGGATGGCCTAGTGGCTCGTGACGACACGAGCGGTGCGCGTGGCGCGACTCGTTTAGGAAACAGGTTGAACAGGATGTTAGTGGTGACCCCTACGCAGACGATCGGTCGTCTTGGATCTTTGACAGTTGCGGCGACTCTGCTGCTGTCCGCTTGCGCGGCGGCGCCTGGCATGCGTATGAAGACTTCGTCAAGCCAGGTGCAGACGACGACAGCGGACTTTGCTTATCCGGCGAACGCGCCAGGCGTGGCCGCTGGCGCCATGGTTGCGAACGATACCGCGGGGGCCACGAAAGCATCTGATCCCGCAGCGCAAGAGGATTTGAGCAAGGCGCGCGGGAAGGTGGATGCCACGGCGGGTACGCCGGAGATTCCGCTGACGGAACTCGATATTGCACTGGTCAAGCGCATGTCCGAAGAGCAAAAGCAGAAGCAGCTGGAGCAGGCGCAACTCCTTTCCGGGGCGCCCCAGGCTTATACAGTCGGCCCGGGTGACGTGCTTCAGATCGTCGTCTGGGATCACCCTGAGTTTGCCGCGGCGCTAGGCTCGGCACAGACGCAGTCGTCGCCGCGTCCGGCCGACCCGATGGCCGGTTTTGTCGTCGACCAGGGCGGTAAGTTGACCTTTCCTTACGCGGGCACGCTACAGGTAGCGGGTTTGCATATCGAAGAGATTCAGCAGCGTGTGACGGCCGCACTGGCGAAGTATCTCGTCAAGCCGCAGGTGACGGTGCGAATGGCGTCGTATCGGGCACATCAGGTTTATGTCGATGGCGAGGTGCATAACCCCGGCGTTCTGGCTGTGAATGACGTGCCAATGACTTTCTACGAAGCGATCAGCAGGGCTGGTGGGTTCAGCGATACGGCCGATCAGAGTGACGTCGTACTGGTGCGTGACGGTGTCTCGCATCGAGTGAATCTGACCCAGATGATTGCCCAGGGGATGAGCCCATCGCGGTTGTATCTGAAGTCCGGCGACATGTTGCGTGTGGTGTCGCGTGACGAAAACACGGTGTACGTGATGGGCGAAGTGAACAAACCCGTTTCAGCCATTCCGCGCAGAACCGGGCGTATCACGCTGGCGGATGCGCTTTCGCAGGCGGGAAGCGTGAACTCGAGCACCGCTGACGCCGCGCAGATGTTTGTGATTCGCGGTTCGCTCACCGAGGCACCGCAGGTCTTTCACCTCGACGGCAGTTCGCCGGTTGCAATGTTGATCGCCAAGGAATTCGACCTGGAGCCGAAGGATGTCGTGTATGTGGATGGCAGCGGCCTCGTTCGCTTCAATCGTGTGCTGAGTTTGTTGATGCCGCTTGTCAACGCGGGACTGACCGCAGGCGTGGTGGCGAAATGATCGGCAGCGTTCTGATGGTTTGCGAGGGCAATGTGTGCCGGAGCCCGGTCGCGCGAGTGATGCTTCAGAGGGAGCTGCCGCAGCTCGTCGTGAGTTCGGCAGGCACCAGGGCGTTGGTTGGCGAGCGCGCTGATCCGCTAGCTATGCAGCTTGCGAGCGAGCAGGGTCTGGATATCAGTGATCATGTGGCAACCGCTCTGACGCGCGAGGATGTTTGTGCCGCCGAACTGATCCTGAGCATGACTCAGGTGCAGCGCGAGTTGATTGTGACTACTTATCCGTTCGCAAGAGGAAAGGTCTTTCGCTTGGGCGAACACGATCAGATTGACATCGTCGATCCCTATCGGCGGCATCGCGCCGCATTTGACCTGGCATTTGCACAGATCGAACACGGTATTTCGAACTGGCGCGACGTTATTGCAAGGTTGGCTCACTGAATCATGAATCTGCTTAAACAAAGTCGTGCGGCCGATGCGTCGGCCGACGACGAAATCGACCTTTCCGAAATCATTGCGGTTATTCGCGAGAATCGGCTTTTGATCGCGCTTGTTACGGCCGGGATGCTGATTCTCGGCGTAGCGTACGCATTCTTTGAAACGCCCGTCTATAGAGCCGACGCCATGATTCAGGTGGACGACGACTCTGGTGCTGGCAACATCAATGACAAGCTGGGTGATCTTGCCTCGCTTTTCCAGAACAAAGCGACGGCAGACGCGGAGATCGAACTGATCCGTTCACGGATGGTCGCCAGCGAAGCCGTGAGCCGCCTACACCTCGATATCGGTGTCGAGCCACGCTATTTCCCGGTGATCGGAGCACTAATTGCAAGGCGTGCTTCGGGGGATGGGCTCGCCGACCCGATAATGGGGCTGCGTCATTTTGCGTGGGGTGGCGAAAGGCTCGACATGACGCAATTCGACGTGCCGCGCGTGCAGTACGACAGGACCTTTACGATCATCGCTGAGGCGAATGAGCGCTTTGAGCTTCGCGACCCGAAAGGCAACACGGTACTTCACGGCCGTGTCGGAAATCCTGAACGTGGCACGACTGAGTATGGGCCCATAGAGTTGACCGTGGCCAGGATGGTCGCCCACGCTGGTACGACGTTCGACGTCACCCGGTCGTCGACCCAGCTCACGATTGATGATCTACGCAAGGCGCTCGACATCAAGGAAAAGGTCAAGCAGTCCGGCATCATCTCAGTCGCACTTGATGGAACAGATGCCGCTCAAACTACAGCGACGGTGAACGCCATCGCGCATATCTACGTGCAGCGCAATGTAGACCGGAAGTCGGCACAGGCCGAGCAGATGCTCAGCTTTCTCGGTGAGCAGCTTCCACAGTTGAGAGGAGATCTCGACAAGGCCGAGCAGCGTTACAACTCGTTCCGGGCGCAACACGGTACCGTCGACCTGGAGGCGGAGGGCAAGCTTTTATTGCAATCGATCGTCGATAGCAAGGCGAAATTGATCGACCTGCAACAGCAGCGCTCACAGCTTGTTCAGCGCTTTACTGCTGCGCACCCGTCCGTTGCGGCGATTGATGCGCAAATCGGCGAGCTTCAGCAGCAGCAGAATGCGTTCGATCGCAAAGTCGGAGCTATGCCCGACATTCAACAGCAGGCGCTGCGGTTGATGCGCGACGTGCAGGTGAATACGGACCTGTACACAAAACTTCTCGACAGCACGCAGCAATTGCGAATTTTGAAGGCGGGCCAGTTGGGCAACGTGCGTACGGTCGATTACGCCGTCGTTGCAGAAAAGCCAGTCAAACCCAAGAAGCTGCTTGTCGTTGCCTTGTCGACCATCTTCGGTCTGTTACTCGGATGCACGATTGCATTCGTACGACGCGTACTCAATCGCGGTCTTGAGAGCCCGGCGGAAATCGAACGCGCGGTTGACGTGCCGGTGTACGCAATCATATCGCGTAGCGAGCGTCAAATGAAGTTGCAACAGTCGCCTCGCAGAGACGCGTTGGGTCCCCGCGTGCTGGCCGCGGCCTTCCCCGAAGATATCGCCGTGGAGGGTATCAGGAGCCTGCGTACGGCGTTGCAGTTCGGCATTCTGAAGCCCGACAACAATATCGTGATGCTCACCGGGCCGCGGCCCGGTGTCGGCAAGTCGTTCCTCTCCGTGAATCTCGCGACGGTGCTCGCGGCCACAGGGAAGCGGGTATTGCTTGTTGATGCGGACATGCGTCGCGGCAACGTTCACACCTATTTTGAATTGCCGCGCAAGCCGGGGCTATCAGACGTAATTAGCGGTATTGCTCCCGAAAAGGCGATTCATCGCGAGGTTCTGCCCAAACTCGACGTACTCATGAGCGGCACCGTTCCGTCGAGTCCGGCTGAGTTGTTGATTAGCGAGCGCTTTGCCCAGGTATTGGCGCAGTTCGGCAAGGAATACGACGTGGTCATCGTGGACTCGCCGCCGGTTCTGGCCGTCACCGATCCTGTCCTGATCGGAAAACATGCCGGTGCGACATTGCTCGTCATGCGCCATGGCCGTCATTCCGCAGCGGAACTAGGTGAAACGACGCGTCAGTTGAATAGCGCCGGCGTAGCGGTGAACGGCATCCTGCTAACTGATGTGCCGCAACGCGCCAGCAGCTACGGTGCATTCTCGGAATACGAAGCAAAGAAGGCTGAATCATGAACTCCGAAAATCAAACCGGGTGCTGGGCGCCGGCATGCGGCATTAATGCAATGCATACCTGTGAAACTTACACGCTCAGTACGTGGTGGCCGCTATGAACAGCCGGATACTGCTTACGTTCGGAACCCGTCCGGAAGCCATAAAGATGGCGCCGCTTGTGAGGCGGCTCAAGAATACGAAGGGGATTGACTGTTTCGTTTGCGTGACGGGTCAGCATCGGGAAATGCTCGACCAGGTGTTGTCCCTATTTCGGATACGTCCTCATTTCGACCTGAACGTGATGAAGCGAGGCCAGGACCTTTATGACGTGACGACCTCGATCATGCTCGGCATGCGAGATGTGCTGACCGATTGCAGGCCGGACCTCGTTCTCGTGCACGGCGACACGACGACGACGATGGCGGCAAGTTTGGCTTCGTTCTACCAACGCATTCCGGTTGGGCACGTCGAAGCTGGTCTGCGGACCGGAAATCTCCTGTCGCCGTGGCCCGAGGAGGCGAACCGCAAACTGACCGGGGTGCTGGCGGCAACACATTTTGCACCCACAGAGCGTGCGCGTCAGAACCTGCTTGCTGAAAACGTGCCTGACGATCGGATCGTAGTGACAGGCAATACGGTGATCGACGCACTGTTGCACGTACGTGAGTTGCTTGCGAACGATCCGCAGTTGCGCGTTTCGGCGGAGCGTCACTTACCGAAACTCGAGGCGGATCGGCGCATCGTTCTCGTCACGGGACATCGCCGGGAAAGTTTCGGCGACGGATTCGAACGTATCTGCTCGGCGCTTGCGCAACTGGCACGTGCGCATCCAGACGCGGACATCGTGTACCCAATGCATCTCAATCCAAGCGTACGCGAGCCTGTGAACCGCCTTCTTTCAAATATTCCGAACGTTCATCTTATTGAGCCGCTTGACTATCTACCTTTTGTTCACCTGATGGATCGCGCGTTTCTGATCCTGACCGATTCTGGTGGCGTTCAGGAAGAGGCGCCATCGCTTGGCAAACCGGTGCTCGTGATGCGCGATACGACCGAACGGCAAGAGGCAGTGGATGCCGGCGTGGTGAAGCTTGTCGGAACCGATGCACAGAAGATTTTTGACGGCGCGTCGCAACTACTTTCTGACTCCAGGATGTATGACGCAATGAGCCGCGGCAGCAATCCGTACGGCGATGGCAACGCTTGCGAGCGCATCGCCCGCGCACTTACGGCAAATCCCCCGGCGGCGACCCTTGCGGCGTAACGGCAAACAGATAACTCTACAGATTGATCAAAATGGAATTCGAAACTATTTCGGTAGTTGGACTTGGCTACATTGGCTTGCCGACTGCAGCAGCCTTCGCGGTGCGCCGAAAGCGCGTGATCGGTGTCGATGTCAATCAGCACGCAGTCGACACTATTAACAAGGGTGCTATTCACATTGTCGAACCGGAACTCGACATGCTCGTTCATGCAGCAGTTACGCAAGGCTATCTGCGAGCGACGACAGTGCCGGAACCCGCCGACGCGTTTTTAATCGCCGTGCCCACACCATTCGCCGACGGATTTCGGCCGGACCTGAGCTATATCGAGGCGGCGAGCCGTGCTGTCGCTCCTGTGCTTAAGAAGGGTGATCTGGTCGTGCTCGAGTCGACTTCTCCGGTGGGCGCAACCGAGCAGATGGCGGCATGGATGGCGGAACTTCGGCCTGATCTAAGCTTTCCGCAGCAGTCGGGTGAAAACTCGGACATTCGTATCGCGCATTGCCCTGAGCGTGTTTTGCCGGGGCACGTGATTCGCGAACTCGTTGAAAACGATCGTGTGATTGGTGGGATGACACCCCGATGCAGCGAACTGGCGCGCGAACTGTACCAAAGCTTCGTGCGCGGTGAATGCATTCTGACCGATGCTCGCACTGCTGAGATGTGCAAACTTACCGAGAATTCGTTTCGCGACGTGAATATTGCGTTTGCAAACGAATTGTCGATCATCTGCGACAAACTTGATATCAACGTTTGGGAGTTGATTCGCCTTGCGAACCGACATCCGCGCGTAAGCATCCTGCAACCGGGGCCTGGTGTGGGTGGTCATTGCATCGCCGTCGACCCATGGTTCATCGTGGACTCCGCTCCGGAGCAGGCGCGCTTGATTCGTACCGCGCGAGCAGTGAACGACGATAAGCCAGGCTACGTGATCGACCGGGTCGAACGCGCGGCGCGGCGTTTCAAGGATCCGGTGATCGCGTGTCTTGGACTGGCGTTCAAGGCGAATATCGATGACCTCCGCGAAAGCCCGGCGTTGCATATCGCCAGCGAACTCGCGGAGCGATTCGCTGGGCAAGTAGTGGTGGTCGAACCGAACGTCAGAACATTGCCGGAGGCGCTTGAAGGGAAAGCTCAGCTTTGCGAATTGACCGAAGCGCTGCTCAAAGCTGACATCATCGTCATTCTGGTCGACCATGCACAGTTCCGGCGCGTGGATCACGTGCGCTTCCAGGCCAAAGTTGTGATCGATACGCGTGGTGTGCTGGCGCATGCGTAAGCTTGCGCACTGCCTGGCGCGTCAATGCCGGGATATCTCGTGAGCGGCGAGCAGATGAAGCACGCCGGGTCCGCAACGAAGGCCGCGCGTATGCGCATGAACTTCCTTGCGTTGATGATGTGGCAGATCGGCAACTATATTGTGCCGCTGGCAACATTTCCGTACCTGACGCGCGTGCTTGGCGTGGCGCATTTTGGCGTGCTCGGCTATGCGACGGCGGTTGCAACCTACGGCATGCTAGTGACCGAGTGGGGATTCTTTCTGAGTGGCCCCAAGGCGGTGGTCGAATGCCGTGACCATCCGAAGGTTCTTAACGAGCTCATCTGGTCGACGATGATCGCCAAGAGTTGTCTTTGTGCGATCTCGTTCATCGCGCTGCTGGTCGTCGCGCACTTTGATAGCAAGCTCGCATCGGTGTACCCCGTGGTATTCGCAGCGTGGCTGACGGTGATCGGCAATGTCTTTACATTGAACTGGCTGCTGCAGGGGCTGGAGCGGTTTTCCGTTTTTTCAACCGTGGCGCTAGCCGGACGCTTTTCCAGTTTGCCGCTGACATTCATTTTCGTGCATCACAGTAGCGATGTTGCAGTTGCAGCGGCAATACAGGGGTTGACGGCGGTCCTGACGGGACTGTTCTCGCTGGTTGCCGCATGGCGCCTCGGCGTTTTGCACCGCCCGAGCGTGTCGGCACATTCAGTTTGGCGGCGCATTCGGGAAAGTGCAGACATGTTTGTGTCGTCCGCATCGGTGAGCCTGTTCGGCGTAACGAATGCGGTCATTCTCGCGTCAACGACGACGCCTTATCAGGTGGGTATCTATATTGCGGCCGACAAGCTGAAGACCGTGGCCAATATGGTCCCGGCACAGATTAATACGGTGTGCTACCCGCGTGTTGCCGCGCTTTTCAGAGGGCACCCCTTGGCGGCTGCCCGGCTTACGGTGATCGGAACTGCAGCCACTGCGGTAACGACCGTTGCTGGAGTGGTCGCTGTCGCCTATCTTTCGGCGCCACTCGCAGCGACAGTGTTGGGCACTGGTTTTGCAGCTTCGGCGTCGGTGCTGAAGCTGCTCAGCCTGGCAACCATCTTCGGCAATCTGGCTTATTTCCTCGGATTGCAGGTGCTTGTGCCGTTCGGGAATACGCGTATCCGCACGATGATGATGTTGGCTGCAGGCGTGCTGAATGTTGGGCTTGCAATTGTCCTGACGCCGCGTTTTGGCGCCGACGGGGCGGCGGCATCGCTTCTCGTTGCCGAGGTGGTGCTGCTGGGTATCTATGTGTTGATGATTTTGCGCAAGCCGTTGCTGCGCAACCACTTTACTCAATTGTTGAATCGATGATGGAGAGCAGAGTCCCTATTCACGTCATATCGTTATTGCGTTCGGGCCGTCGCGAGGCGATCGCCAAGGTATTGACTGATCATGACACTGCATTCCGTATCGAGGATGCGGTCGATGCGCGTGCGCTTACCGAAATCGAACTCAGTACCGCCTATGACGACAAAGCGGCGCGCCATCGTTACGGACGCGCAATGACCCCCGCTGAGGTCGCGTGCTTCATGAGTCATCGTTCAGTGTGGCGCACGATTGCCGACACGGGACACGCCGCGGTAGTTCTCGAAGACGATGCGATCCTGGAGCCAGCATTTTTTGCCTGTGTGCTCCGGGCGAATGAGCTTGAGTTGTCTCGCTGCGCCGACATTGTATTGCTTGGACGATCCAAGTTGCGACGCGCGGCGTCGTTGTGGACGTACTTCAACGAGCCGCTGAGGCGGGTCTCGACTGTCGAGGGGCTGAGAATTGGCGTTCCGTTCAAACAGTGGACTTCAGGGTCGGTGGGCTACTGGATGTCCGCACAAGCGGCCCGTAAGGCACTCGCCTACACGGACGGTCCAATCGGCACGCTGCTTGATGACTGGCCGTGGCATCGGGATCACGGTGCTGCTCGCGTGGTCGAACTGCGTCCCTATGCCGTGTGGGAGGACTTTGAACGACTAGCCAGCAGCATCGATCCGGAGCGCAAAGTGCGCATCGGTTCGCGTACGTGGGTGCATGACGCGACGCTTTGGCCGCTGCGCCTTCTGCGAACCACTGCTCGATGGGGCGCGGTCGCGTTAAACCGGCTTTCGTCTCCAGGCGAGGATGGAAGAGCACGTCATGAATAACCCAGCATCACTACACCGGCGAAGCGCCCAAAGTGGCGTGAGCGTGCAGAAATCAACACGACGGGCGCCAATCACGCTGGGGTGGATCATATTCGCTGGTGGTCTCGCGCTATCTCCGTTCGCGGATTTTCTATCGGTCAGAGCCGCGCACGGGTTCGACTCCGCAGGTGGCGATGCCCGTTATTCGTTGTTCGTTCGCGGGAGCATGGTTGCTGGGCTGCTGTTGGTATTGTTGGCGGGTAGCAGGTTGAAGAGGTCGAGTTGGCGCACTGCACTGTTGGCGGTGCTTGCGATTCTGGCGGCGGCCGTGACTTACGCGTTCGGCGATATGTCGAGCGCTGAGTTGGCGCAACAGATAGTGTTCGTTCTCAAAGTATTCTCTTTCTTTGTGTGCTTTGCGGCGCTATCGGGAATGAGTGCCCAGCAACTGGAAGAGCTCGAACCGATCATGCGCTTCACGCTGCTGGCCTACGCGTTGTCCATTGTCACGGGTGCGGTGTTTTCGATCGATATGTTTCGTAGTTATTGGGCCGACACGCAGATAAGGTCCGGCTACAAAGGTATCGTGTATGCGCAGAACGAAGCGTCGGCACTGATGGTAGTGGGCCTGAGCTACGGTCTGCTCCGAGTGCTGAAGTCTGGTTGGTCGGTATGGAATGGCGCGCTGATTGGCAGTATCGTGTTGGCTTCGGGTCTGGTTGGCACGAAAGCCGCGATGGCCGGGACCGTCGCGGTGACCTGTTCGTACTTCTATGCCAGATATCGGGTGCCGAAGGCGACCGCTCGCGCGTTGGGTGTCGTCGGTACGTTGGCCTCTATCGCGGTTGTCGTCTATCTGGTGGTGCCGGGCGTTAAGAGCGCCGTTGCGCTTAGCCTGCAATATTTCATGTACCAGCATGGCCAGACTCGCGGCGCAGGCATGCTCACCATGGCCCTGTCCGGACGTGACGTCAAGTTTTCTAACGTGTGGGACGACGTGGCGAAAGAGGGCTACGTGGCGCTGCTGACGGGGGGCTATCCGGTGGTGCGCTATCTCGTTGAGATCGACGTACCGGATCTGGTGTTGGCAATGGGCTTGCCGGTTTGTGTCCTCTACTTGTGGAGCATGGGCAAGGCGTTCCTTTGTGGCGAGGGCGGCGCCATGCCGCGGTTTGGCAAGTGGTTTTTTATCGTTCTGATGGCGACGGCGTGTACGGCGGGGCACGTCCTCGTGTCCGCGATCATCAGCCCGTACTTGGCCATGATCGCTGTGCTTGTCAAGCGCGCCGCTGCCGAGCATCCCGCTTCAAGGGAAAAGTCCGGCGATGCGTAAGCTCAATGACTTTGACTCGAACGCGCACTATAGAGCGTCGCCGTTGCGGGTGCTGCACGTAGGACCGGGCCATGGGCAGCGAGGCGGCATTGCTTCGGTTCTCGCAGAACTCGGTGCTCAGCGAAACCAGTTCCAGCGCGAGGCGGTGGTGTTAGCGATCTTCGAAACACATGGATTCCAGAGCGTGAATTCTTTGTTGTGCTTTCTGCTGCTCGATATTCCGCGCTTTCTGATTGCGATGTTGAACGGCGTCGACCTGGTTCACTTCCATGTGTCGGTCCGCGGATCGTTTTACCGGAAATTCACCTTATACGTTCTTGCCAGGCTCATTGGAAAGAAGACGATTTTCCATCTGCATGCGGGAAACTTCCGCAAGTTCTGGACCAATAGTGGCTCATTCACGCGTAAAGCGGTGTCATGTTTTATTCGCGGGGCTGACGGCGTGGTGGCGGTGTCATCGGCGATTGCGGCCGAGCTTCAAGGATATCGCGGGGGGGCACATGGCCTCTATGTGATCGGAAACACCGCGTGTGAGGCCGAGGCGATGGCAGGTGCGGCGCTGCGTGACAGCTCTGACGCGCAAGGTACCGACGTCACGCCATACGTCGCTTTTGTCGGCAGATTTACGGAAGGAAAGGGGATTGACGAGCTGTTGAGAGCGACGGCGCTATTGACCCGTCAAGGACTGAACTTCCAATTGAGGTTGGCGGGGAGCGGCGACACAGACAGATGGGCGCGTGCGGCGATTGGTTACGGTATAGGCGATCAGGTGCGCTTCGTTGGCTGGCTGCAGGGCGATGAAAAGCTCGCGTTCTATCGCGACGCTCGCCTGTTTTGCATGCCGAGTCATTTCGAGGCATTTGGCATCTCGACATTGGAGGCGATGTTTATCGGGCGACCGGTCGTCGGCACCGGAGTGGGAGGTTTCCTGGATCTGGTCGAGGACGGGGTGACAGGTTATCTGGTACGCCCCGGAAGCGTGCGCGCACTTGCGAAAAGAATCCGGTTTCTGATAGAGCGCCCCGATATCGCGTATGCGATGGGGGAAGCAGCTGTGTCCCGGGCGCTAAGCCGCTATTCGGTTGGCGCGATAGTGAGTCAGTACGTTCACTGCTATCGGGTAGTGAACGATTCAAAAGGGGAGGAAGGTCTATGAACGTCATGCCCGGTTACCGATGGAGTCTGATTGGTATTTTTGGAATCCTATGTAGCGTAGTTAGCGCGCAGGAAATGGGTGTCGTCTGGACCGATCCGAAAATGACAGCGTTGGCGAGCACCTACGACAAGCTGTTCTCGACGACATGGAGCGGTGGCGTTGATGCGAACATCGGCGTTCAGGCGAATGTCGGCGATATAGCCGTAGTTGATGATCCGGTGATGCCAGGAAGGAAGGCCGTACGCGTTCATCTGTCAAAATCCGAAGACTTTTCGAAGATTGCCAACGGCGTCCCTCGTGCGGAGTTGATCTTCCCGAAAGCAGTGAGTTTTTCGCAAGGCTCAGACTATTTGCTGAGATGGAGCACCTTCATTCCTGCTGGGTTCAAGTTCGACACCAAACAGGCGGTCATTGTCACGCAGATCCATCAAGGAGAGTGGACGGGCGGCCCAACGATCGCGCTGAGCCTGCAAGGCAATCGGTACGCAATTTCCGAACGTGGAGGCGCAAATACAATGACCGTTTCGGCAGGGAAGTGGCTGTGTTGCGCCGAGGCCGATCAGGGCAAGTGGGTCAACTGGGCGCTGCGCTATGTTGCCGACGATTCAGGTCATCACGCATCGACTCAATTGTGGAAAGACGGGCATTCGGTGTTTGCATCGCAAGGGACGCCGAACGCCTATCCGGGGGTGCAGGACGCATATCTCAAGATGGGGTTGTACAAGGCCGGATGGAATGCGTCGCCATCCGATGTCAGTGAAATTACGCTGTTCTTCGGGCCGGTTTCGGTTTCGAAGAAATGAGTATCCCATCCGCGATAAACCATTGATTCGCGGAGGCTATAGAGAGTGGTTTTATGAAGCGCATTGAAATACTTGGATGTCCTATGGACTCGGCGACAATGGATGAAACCGTTTCCGCAATTTCAACGAGGATTGTCACGAAGCAGTTCACGCAACATGTTGCGGTCAACGTGGCGAAGCTCGTGCATATGCAGTCCGATAAGGAACTCGCGCAGTCAGTCCATTCCTGCGACCTGATCAGCGTCGATGGAATGGGGGTGGTCTGGGCAGCCCGGATGCTCGGCCATGCAGTACCGGAGCGTGTTACAGGCGTTGATCTGTTTGACAGGTTACTTGCGGAGGCGGCGAGGCTGGGACTGCCGGTATATCTGCTCGGCGCGACGGAGGAGGTTGTCGCGCGGGTGGCCGCGATATGCGAGAGACGTTATTCAGGACTTCGGATTGCCGGCTATCACCACGGCTATTTTGGCGAAGATCAACGACAGGTTGTCGACCGCATCCGTGAGTCTGGCGCGCGGATGCTTTTCGTGGCGATCACATCACCCGCCAAGGAAAACTTCATTAACCGCTGGAAAGGCACGCTCGGTGTCGACTTTGTAATGGGAGTTGGCGGGACGTTCGATGTGGTGGCGGGTAAAGTCAGCCGCGCACCTCGTTGGATGCAAAGGGTGGGACTGGAATGGTTTTTTCGTGTCCTGCAGGAGCCGCGCCGAATGTGGCGTCGCTATCTGGTTACCAATAGCAGGTTCGCGCTGATGTTGGGTAAGGCGCTGATTGTAGAGCGGTAGCAGGTCGTGGGGATGAGTGGGCAACCGCTCCGGCTTCTTTAAACAGGACGAGATTCATGCTGCATATCTATCGGCTTGCACATCTGCTTTATCGCTTGCGCGTGCCCTTTCTACCTTGGGGCTTGAAGGTGCTTAACCGTGTTGTCTTCTCGGTGTCCCTGCCACCATCGGTAACGGTTGGGCGCAATGTGGTATTCGGCTATCAGGGGCTCGGCATCGTCGTTCATCGGCAGGCGGTACTCGGTAGCAACATCATTATTGCGCCCAATGTGGTGATTGGAGGGCGAGGGCGTCCCGGCGCGCCCGTCATTGAAGACGATGTGCTTATTGGTGCGGGAGCATGCATTCTGGGCCCGGTGACTATTGGGCGCGGAGCGAAGATTGGTGCGAACGCTGTTGTGATGATCGATGTCCCGCCTAACGCCACGGCGGTGGGCGTCCCAGCTCGCGTGCTTGGCGTGGATTGACTCACCCCCTCCGAACCAGCAAAAAACGGCTCTTTCAAAAATGGAGTGGGTAATGCGGCTCACGACGCATGCGGATTGAGTGCTGAGAAGTCGAGCTTTCCGGCGATGAGGAACAGCACGGTGCGCATGGTCTTGAAGCTGGCGT